>JBFHDT010000121.1:0-6677 GCA_041584575.1 Porticoccaceae bacterium | reverse complement strand
TGCTGTGTTAATTAGCGATATCTCTCCAGAGGAAGCAGAGCGGCTTGCGCTGGGTTTATATGACGCCGTGACTCTACTTACCTGGTTTGGCCAACACGAACACCCTCTGGCCATTCACATGGGTTTTACCTACACCCAGAGTGTCAGTAATGGGCCAGAATTGTTGAGCGAGGCTGACATGGTTCTGCGTTCTTTCACGCAGCAAAAAAGCAGTGAATGGGCACGGTTTTCGGATATAGAAGGGGCCCAGGCACCGCTCGTTTCCGTCTCCGCCATTGACTGGCAAGCGTTTACGCAACGGGTTATTGCTGAAAAAAAAATACAGCTCAATATTCAAGGGACTTTTAGCTCGACGGATCAGGAGCTCACTGGCTACGAGATGTTTTCACAATTTCCTGACGACAGCGATGGCCCTGGCTTGGCCTCACGTATTGTTATGCCCGCCTTTGAACGGGTTGGTCTGGCCCCGCAACTGGATCAATTGGTTCTTACCGAGCTTTGTGAAAAGTGGCGTGACAGAGAGCATCCTGTAAGTGTCAATATTTGCCTCAGCTCGCTCAAGTCAACCAGATTCCATGGCTGGCTCGATGAATTTCTCGCCAACAACCCAGCTTTTGCTAACTTGCTAACACTGGAGTTCTCAGAGCGCATGTGGCACCTTGCCGAGCACTATATTCGCCGCTTTGAAAAGATATTAACCACGCATGGCGCGAGTCTGGCCGTAGACTGTTTTGGCCTTGGTACCTCAGACTTTAGCTATTTGGCGAGCTTACCCCTTCGTTATCTGAAAGTGGACCATAGCTTTAGCCACAATATTCACACGACTCAAGATAATCAGTTTTACATTAAAGCACTTGTTCATTTGGCTGAAACACGTTCCCTGCCTGTTATTGCAGTAGGTGTTGAATCACAGGCCGACTGGGATAGCTTGATAAGTCTGGGTATAGCGGGTGGCCAGGGTTATTTGTTGAGTCGTCCGCAAGTTATTCACCAGTTGAGCGAAAGCACGATATAATTCGCGCCCCCTTTTTCCTTTTCCACTGGTGTTTCCTCCTATGACTGTTCGCACGCGCATCGCGCCTTCTCCGACAGGTGACCCCCATGTCGGTACCGCTTATATCGCCCTGTTTAACCTCTGTTTCGCACGCCAACATCAGGGCCAGTTTATTCTGCGCATAGAGGACACTGACCAGGTGCGCAGCACCGCAGATTCTGAAAAAATGATTTTCGACTCTTTGCGCTGGCTCGGCTTAAGCTGGGACGAAGGCCCCGACGTGGGTGGTGATTATGGCCCTTATCGCCAAAGTGAGCGGATGGATATTTATCGTCAATACGTTGACCAGCTAGTTGATGACGGTCACGCCTTTTACTGCTTTGCCACCTCGGCAGAGCTTGACGATATGCGTCGTGAGCAAATGGCCCGTGGCGAAACCCCCAAGTACGATGGCCGCAGTTTAGCCCTAAGTGCGACAGAGGTGGAAGCGCGTCGCGCCGCTGGTGAACCTTACGTCATTCGCATGAAAATACCCGAAGAGGGTTCCTGTACATTTACCGACATGTTACGTGGCGAAATCGAAATTCCCTGGTCCCAAATCGATATGCAAGTGCTGCTTAAAGCCGACGGCATGCCCACGTATCATCTCGCTAACGTGGTCGATGACCACCTGATGCAAATTACCCATGTGATACGCGGTGAAGAGTGGATTAACTCAGCCCCCAAGCACCAACTGCTATACCGCTATTTTGGCTGGTCTATGCCTGAGCTGTGTCACATGCCACTGCTACGCAACCCTGACAAAAGCAAACTCAGCAAGCGTAAAAACCCAACCAGTATTAACTTCTACAAAGCTATGGGTTACCTGCCCGAAGCTGTTATTAACTATCTCGGGCGCATGGGCTGGTCGATGCCCAATGAAGAGGAAAAATTCTCGCTGGCCGAGATGATCGCTAATTTTGACATTAACAACGTCCATCTCGGTGGTCCGGTCTTCGACGTCGAAAAGCTCGACTGGCTCAATGGTCGCTGGATACGTGAAGACCTTGACAACAATAGCTTTGCCCAGGGTATGGCGGAGTGGGCCGTTAATGAGCAACGACTGGTAGAATTTATTCCGCTGATTAAAGAGCGCGTTGAAAAATTCAGCGATGTCGCACCGCTGGTGGCTTTTCTACTTTCCGGTTTGCCTGAGCTAAGTGAAGAAAGCTTTGACAACAAAAGCCTTGATAGCACGCAAATGCAAAAAATTCTTCAGTACAGTGTCTGGACGTTGGACGAGTTGCAAAATTGGGAGCGAGACAGCTTGTATGCGGCTTTGTCTTCGCTGGCTACAGCCCTTGATTTAAAGCTCAAAGTTTTTTTGGCGCCCTTGTTCGTCGCCATCGCTGGTAGCCCCTCAGCGCCGCCTCTGTTTGATTCTATGGTCGTTTTGGGTCCAGACATGAGTCGCGCCCGTGTGCGTCATGGCCTCGCCGTACTGGGTTCGCCATCTAAGAAGCAATTAAAGAAGCTTGAAAAAGAATATCGACAAATAAGTGCTCAAATTTAAGGGTTTATCTTGACAGAGGAGGGGCTGCTACATAAAATGCCGATCCTCTTTTGGGGCCTTAGCTCAGCTGGGAGAGCGCAACACTGGCAGTGTTGAGGTCAGCGGTTCGATCCCGCTAGGCTCCACCAAAATACATCGTTAGCTCGATGACCTTAAAGCCCGCTTAATCGCGGGCTTTTTTGTGTTTGTGGTGTTAAGTCCATACTAAGTCCATTCCATACCAAAATTTCGATGCCCTCCTAAAAACCTTGTGGCTTTATAAAGTAGACGTTTTCAGCTCTAGGTTAAGGTCAATAGCACGGGCGGCCATGAAATGGAGGCGAAGGCGTAATGTGGCAGCCCTCGTCGTGTCTGTGATTGTTAAAAGCTGTCGACAGTTTGGCCATTACGTCAGATCCTGATAAGGGTTGTAGGCTATTTCCCAGTAATGACCTTCCGGATCTTGAAAGTAACCGGAGTAACCGCCCCAGAAAACGTCTACTGCTGGCTTGATAAGCCGAGCACCTGCAGATACTGCTTGATCAAGGACAGCGTCAACTTCTGATTTGCTTGCAACATTGTGGGCCAGCGTGAAACCGGAGAAGCCAATCTGAGTGGAAGTAGCTAACCCGATGTCCTTGGCCAATTCCTCTCGCGGATAGAGCGCTAACCAGGTTCCTTCCAGACTGAAAAAGGAAATGTTGCCGCCTTCAAAATCGTGCATTGGCAGACCGAGACCTTGGCCATAGAAGCAAGTGGCTCTCTCCAGGTCCTCGACACCAAGCGTGATAACGCTGATTTTCGGTTTCATGATTCCCCTCCTAAAGCCAAGCTCAGCTGCTCGTAGCGCTGAGCTTTTTATTTCCAGGGTGGTTCATCTTATCCGTGACAAAATGAAGTGACATTTTAAAGCTGGGATGCTCTTCAGAGAGCTCTCCTTTTAGAATGCTCTCTGTAGAAAATAGGTTATCCCGTTGAATTCCCATTATTTCGTTCCTTGAAATTATAGGTATAGACGGCCAAATTTCTCGTTTAACTCTCCAGCCAATGCAGCCTGAGTGATTCCAGCTGGTTCGTGTTCTGTCATTGTAGCAATTCTAACGTCAAATTCTTTATTATCGAAAGGGTCTACAAATACGGGTCTACTAGTTTGTTTATCAATGAATGCGGCGTAATTGTTCTCAGCTGATACATCAAATTTCACGACTACCTCCTCGTGTTTGATGAGTGCTAGCAGTGATATAGAGCCACTGGTTCTTGATCCAATATACAATCTATTTGGAACTGCGTATAAAAACAGTATATTTGATAGTAAGGTCATGAACGAAATACTGCACAAACTACCTGACATACTCGCATGTTTTATAGATGGCTTTAGAGTGCATATACGGAAGAGTGGTTTAACCTGTTGGACCGAGCAGACTTACGTCCATTGGGTTAAGTGATTTATACACCTTCACAATAAACCTCACTCTAAAAATGCAGCTACCGCTGAGATTGAAGCGTTTTTAAGCCCGTTGGCGTTTAACGCCAGTGCTCGATTAGTACACAGCGCATTGCACTAAACGCCCTCGTTTATGTCTGCAAATAATATTTGGGTATACATCCAGATGATTCCAGTTGTTACTCCCGTTGCGAATAAAGGACCAGCTTTGGCAGTAGTAATATTTTGTTCAGGGCGGCAAGGGTAATAAAGATTGCACGGCCATGTTGTCTCAGCGTTTAGTGCCAGCCCTTGAGTGCCAAAAATAGAGCTCGCAAAAGACTCCATGCACAGGGCCGGGAGCAAGGTTGTGGTGGTGTTTATCTTTCGGGTAACCTAGGCAGTAAATTCCCTGATACGCTCAGGGAGCTGGCCTGGCACTGGCTAAGCAGATTCGGCAAGCTATGGTAGTTCTCGCCTACGGTGATGTTCGCACAGCCTATTTTTGCTCGGCACATCTTCATAAGGGCAAGTGTGTCGCTTCGTACTTTCTTCTCTGGCTTTTAATACTCTGGAGATCCAGTTACGCGATAATGCTAAATTAAAAAATCCCAGGCAATAAAAAGCCCGATTAAAAAACCGGGCTTTTTATTAATTAAAGCGAGCTGTTTAGCGCTGGCCGATAGGCGTTACTGCGCGTTCACTGGGGCCGGTATACAGCTGACGTGGGCGGCCAATTTTATAGCTGTTACTGATCATTTCGTCCCAATGAGCTATCCAGCCGACGGTGCGGCCGGTGGCAAAAATAACCGTGAACATTTCTGTGGGGATCCCGATGGCTTTCATGATTATGCCGGAGTAGAAGTCGACATTGGGATAGAGTTTTTTACTGACAAAGTAATCATCTTCCAGGGCGATTTGCTCAAGGCGTTTGGCGATTTTGAGGAGCGGATCATTTTCCATACCGAGTTCGGCCAGTACTTCGTCGCAGGCTTCCTTCATCACTTTGGCCCGGGGGTCAAAGTTCTTGTAAACGCGGTGACCAAAACCCATCAAACGGAAGGGGTCGTTTTTGTCTTTCGCGCGCTTTACAAAAGCGTCTATGTTTTTCTCGTCGCCAATTTCGTTGAGCATTTCCAGTACGGCCTGGTTGGCACCGCCATGAGATGGTCCCCACAGGGCGGCAATACCGGCAGCAATACAGGAGAAGGGGTTGGCGCCTGATGAGCCCGCCAGACGTACGGTAGAGGTTGATGCGTTTTGCTCATGGTCGGCGTGGAGGATGAAGAGCTTATCCATGGCCTTGGCAAGTACGGGGTTCACATTGGGCTCTTCACAAGGCGTGCCAAACATCATATGCAGGAAGTTTTCGGCATAGTTCATGTCGTTCCTGGGGTACATATAGGGCTGGCCGATATAGTGCTTGTGGCACATGGCGGCGAGAGTAGGCATTTTTGCAATTAAACGGTGTGCCGTGATCTTACGATGCTGGGGGTTGGCGATATCGAGTGAGTCGTGATAGAACGACGACATGGCCGCAACTACACCACACATGATGGACATGGGGTGAGCGTCGTATCTAAAGCCAGAAAAAAACTGTTCGATGGAGCGGTTGACCATGGTGTGGTTGCTGATCAGGTTTTCAAAATCGGTTTTTTCTGAAACATTCGGTAGCTTGCCGTTGAGCAGTAGGTAGCAGGTCTCAAGGTAAGTGGTGTTTTCCGCCAGATCGTTGATGGGGTAGCCGCGATGTAGAAGGACGCCCTCGTTACCGTCGATAAAGGTGATCTTGGATTCGCAGGAAGCGGTGGATGTGAAGCCGGGATCGAAGGTGAAGACGCCATTGCCGGTCAGCGAGGCAACATCGATTACATCGGGGCCGAGAGTACCCGTTCGTATAGGTAGTTCAACGGCGTCTGCGCGGCCCTCAATACTGAGAGTGGCTTTCTTATCGGTCATAGGGTTCCCCTGGTAAACATTTCGGAAGGTGACAGCGTGGTCAGCCGCTATTGCAAAGCTCGGGACTCTAGCCTCCTAGGCCGGCGTTTGTCAATTTGCATCGGTCGTTTTTTGGGGTTTTCAGGGCAACAGTAATATTGTGGTGCGCATGCGGGTCGACTTGCACAATAAGAGGGCAAAATCGTTATTAAATCCCTGTATACAAGTGTTTTTATGCTTTTTAATGGGGCTTTAAAATATCTTGATTCGTTGTAATTGAGTGCTAATGCTCCTATACTGCCCCGCGTTAAAAGTTGCTCTGGCTGAGGCTCTCGATGGGTTTTTTCCTGCAACACGGTTTATGCATTTTTATTTGACGCCTAAAAATAACGCCCCTTGTGGGTTATGAGGTAGAGCTAGTTGTGAAAGATAAAAGACCTGTCAATTTGGATATTGGAACGATTCAGCTTCCAGTTACCGCTTATGTTTCCATTCTTCATCGTGTCTCCGGTATTGCGCTGTTTGTTATCAGCGGACTGTTTATCTGGATGCTCGATCGTAGCCTGACTTCTGAAGAGACCTTTACGGCTCTGCAGGGCCTGCTCTCACACCCTTTAGTCAAGCTGGTGCTGTGGGCTATGTTGGCGGCGCTGGCCTATCATCTGGTGGCGGGTGTTCGACATCTGTTTATGGATTTCGGTATTGGTGAAACGCTGGAAGGCGGCAGATTGGGCGCGAAACTCGTGCTTATTATCGCTGCACTATTGATCATTTTCGCAGGAGCCTGGGTA
>JBFHDT010000120.1:0-6678 GCA_041584575.1 Porticoccaceae bacterium | reverse complement strand
GGACAGGATAAAAGAGCTGCATCGAAGGCATCTAGCATATTCTCATCTCGCCACAAGTCTGCAGCTCGCATGGCATCAATTCGATCCTGAGGGATAATGGGGTCAACTATCATTTTTTTCTCCAGCGCGTTATTTGCTTTGTTTTGCTTTGTTTTGCTTTGCCTTGTTGAGGAGGCTCGACTATTTTAAAAAACACTCTCGGTAATATTTAAGTTCGGCTATCGAATCGTGAATATCATCCATTGCCAAATGGCTAGCCTTCTTTTTAAAGCCTTTCAATATTTCAGGACGCCAGCGTCGGGCGAGCTCTTTAATACTGCTAACATCGAGGTTGCGATAATGAAAGTAGTCTTCGAGTAGCGGCATTTCCCGTGCCATAAAGCGACGATCCTGGCAGATGGAATTGCCACTCATGGGCGACTTTCCAGCACCCACCCAATCGCGAAGGAATTCAATCGTTTGCTGTTGCGCATCTACTGCACTCAAACGACTATTGGCTACCCGCTCGATCAAGCCGGACTGGCCGTGTTGACGCGTATTCCACTCATCCATTGCGTCGATAACATCATCGGGCTGGTGAATCGCCAATATAGGCCCTTCTGCCAGGGTATTGAGTTCGCTGTCCGTTACCAATGTGGCAATCTCGATAATGTGGTCGTTGTCGGTGTCGAGACCTGTCATTTCTAGATCAATCCAGATTAAATTAAGATCGTTCATTTTCTTCCTTTTGCTGATTTTCACGGGCTTTGTCGATAATATTTTCCAACGATTTAAGGCGCTCGCCAGCCTCTAAAATACGTAGTTTAATCTGAGCTTGCTGCGCTCTATCTGCCCCTTGGAGTGACGACGTATCTTCGTCAATCGTCGTCTTCAGTCTGGCCACATCGTCGAGGAGGGCGCGGATTTTTACTACCTTTTCCGCCTTGTCAAAAAGCTTTGCTTCGGGTGATAGCTCGCTGTCATCTTTGAGATTGGCATACTGTGGCGCGGCACTAAAAATTTTATCGGTCGGCAACTGCCTTTGATTCATGAAATTTGGTGACACAATCTCTATACCCGCTGCATGTAGCTGGTCGAGTACCGCTTTTTTCAGGCGAGTACGCTGGGTTAAAAGCTGATTAATGTCACTACAAATCCCACCCGTTTTATAGACAATGGAAAAGTCACCCAGTGACAGAATTTGTACGAAGGGTTCATCCAGACCTGCCTCCTGAGTTGCCAGCTTTAACAAAGGTTCAACCTTGTGCCAGGCCACGTCGTATCCGAGGGAGACCTCACAGGAGGTGAAGGTACCAGAGGAGCGCACCACGGTTAGTGGATTGGTGGCGAGGTAAAGGTTAGGTAAGGTTATCAGGTCTCGCTCGTGGGACTGGATTTCAGTATGAAACAGACTGTTTACCGTAACACGCCCAAAATGCTCACCGACACGAATAAAGTCACCGTGCCTAAAACTTTTTACCGAGCGCAGCATAAACCCTGCCATTGCGTTTGACACAAAGGTGGTTGAAGACAGGGCAAAAATACCGGTAAAGACCAAGCCCAGCAGACTCAGTAAATCACTCTTTGTCGCCTCACCAACGGGCAGGGCGAGGACCACCAAGATCACAGCAATAAGGGTAAGGCTTAATAGTATAAGCTGCCCTCTAATAGACGATACGCCTCCACCTTTGCGTCGAATCAACAGCCAATGTGTCAACCACAAAACGAAAGTCCAGGCAGCGAACATTGCCAACGACGGCAAATAAAGCCTAAAGGGGTCTAAATCGATTCCAAACAAGAGCCGTGGGCCTCCATATCTTCGCCGAACATTATGCTATATGCTTGCCCGTACTGACAGCACGGGAATTCGGAGGGCATGGCAAAACGTAAAATCACAGACCAACAGCAACGCCGTATTCGTCGCAAGCAGTCGAGCAGTATCAATGGCGCCGCCAATCACCAGCGCGGAGAAAGCCTCCTGCAATCTGGCGAACTTGGCCCCGAGCAAACCGGACTTGTCAGTACTCGCTACAGTAATCAGGTCGACGTCATCACCTCTGCAACATCAACCCCAGAGCGCTGCTATTTGCGCTCTAACTTAGAGTCAGTTGTTACCGGTGATAATATCATTTGGCGTCCCGGTAAGCCCTATGGTGTGGTTTGTGCAGTACAGCCCCGTAAGACGCAGCTTGATCGTCCTGATAGCCGAGGTAAGCTACGACCCGTGGCGGCCAATATTAACCTTATTGCTGTAGTTATCGCTCCTGAGCCCAGACCTCACGCCAATTTGATTGACCGCTACCTCGTCGCTATTGAACACCGGGGCATTAGGCCACTCCTATTGTTTAACAAAATCGACCTCGCTTCTGAGAACATTCAGCTGACTCAAGATTTTGCCCAAATTTACGCCCAGCTTGGCTACGAGGTCATCGAAGTATCCGCCCATTCCAATCAGGGAATTAAACAATTAATAGCCGCACTGCAACAACATACCAGCGTATTCGTCGGACAGTCAGGCGTAGGCAAATCATCTCTTATTAATGCTATTTGCCCCGCTGCAGGCGCCGTTACAGGTAGTCTTTCTGAAGCTCATACCAAGGGACGGCATACCACTACAACAGCTAATTTATTCTTCCTTCCCGGCGGCGGCCAACTTATTGATTCGCCGGGCATTCGAGAATTCGGGCTTATCCATCTTGACGAACACGACATCGCAGAGGGGTTTATCGAGTTCCGCCCCTTTCTTGGCCATTGTAAATTTCGCGATTGCCGACATCAGAATGATCCAGGCTGCGCACTGCAAAATGCACTTGATAGAGGTAAAATATCTTCGGAAAGGATGCAGAGCTACCAGCTGATCAAGCAAAGTCTCACTACTGGTTAATGACACAAAACCCTCGCTTCGCGCTACCAGACAAATCTCAACAACTCACTAGAATTCAATCTTATGCAAAGTAACGCTGACAAACTTCTCTGCTTACTGCAAAAAGTTCTCCCCCAGCACCAGCTGTCACGCCTCATCGGTAGGCTAGCTGAAGCTAAAACGCCTTGGCTCAAAAACCTGCTTATTAAACAAGCTATTCGCACGTATAAAATTGACCTATCTATTGCCGAGCGAGAACATGCCGAGCAGTACTCGACCTTCAATGATTTTTTTACCCGCTCATTAAAACCTGCTGCTCGTCCGATATCTTGCCAAGACGATATTGTTGTTTCCCCAGCGGATGGAATTCTCAGCCAATTTGGCCTCATACATAACGATCAATTTATTCAGGCTAAAGGGCAGAGCTACACCACAAGTCGCTTACTCGGAAATGATGACGCCTTAGCTACTGAATTTTCTGATGGCAGCTTTGCTACTATTTATTTATCGCCTAGCGACTATCACCGCGTACACATGCCCTGGGAAGGAAAACTCCTTGAAACTCGTTACATTCCCGGCAAACTGTTTTCTGTTAACCAGGCAACAGCCAATGGCATTCCCGAACTTTTTGCCAGAAACGAACGTTTGATTTGTATTTTTGAAACGAGCCGAGGAAAAATGGCCGTTATTTTAGTGGGAGCCATGCTGGTCGCAGGCATAGAAACCAGCTGGCAACGCTATTACCCACCAGCCACACAAACAAGTATAAAATTTTCTACCCAGGCGATACGCTTGAAAAGAGCCGATGAACTTGGCCGCTTTAAGTTTGGCTCAACGGTGGTACTTTTATTTAATGAATCACTCGACTTTGATAAAAAATTAACCTGCGGCGATAAAATATTGATGGGCGGAGGTCTCAGCCTCACGTCATATTCATCAAGATCCTAAATGGAGGCGCTCACGCCAACCAGACAAGAAGCCTTTTGAACTCTCCAATTCTCGAGTGATAAAAAGATGAGCGATTTTTGAAAGATCGACATCATAACCGCCCGGTTCAAGGTCTCGAGCAATGGCTGCACGCTCAGTTAAAGTCCCTTTTTCACCGTTCCTACTGCCGAGAATCTGACGTGTTTTTTCGTCGTCTTTAAGGTCAACGACAATTACCGCATCTGTCAATTCAATGCCTTCACGATCTAATACTGCCACTTTAGGTGTCAATCGAGACTTTGGATGTTGCTCAGTGACAACGCCAATATCCCCGGTAGTTAATTCAACCAGAGTACCCGTTGGATACAAGCCAATTGACTGAATAAAACTCACTACAAGGTCGTCTGAAAATTGCTTGTCGCGCATATCGTACAATACGCTGACGGCACGTGATGGAGACAATGGCTCGGAGGCTTCTCGCGGATAACAAATACTGTCGTAAGTGCTAGCAATACCAGTAATTCTCGCCAATAAAGGTATCTTTCCGCCAGCAAGACCCTCAGGGTACCCGCTGCCATCGTTGCGCTCTGCCTGATAACGAACCACAGAAATAACTCGAGGTTCAACGGCCTGAGTTTGCCTTAATATATCAACACCATAGGAAATATATTTACGATATTCTTTTTCTTCTGCATCGCTTCTTTTTTCTTTGCGCAGCAAGCGGTTCGAGAGCTTTGTCTTGCCAACATCCTTCAACAAGGTACCCATGCATAACACGGCAATTTCATCTTTTGGCATACCAATATAGCGAGCAAACTGAACAGCCCATAATGCCGAGCGCAAACTGTGATCATAGCTAAGGGCATCTTGTTCACGTAAACGCACCAACCAGGTAAAGGCATCAGGGCAGCGCAGTACACTATCAACCATATCGCCAACACTATCTTTCAAGCGGCCATAATCGATGGTCTTACCACGGCTTATTTGCTTAACCACCAAGGTTAAAGAACCTTTTAAACGACCAACTATTTTTTTCGCCTTTACAGATTCTTGTCGCAGAGAGGCACTGGTTTCATAAACACCCTTGCGAACAACAAGTGGCGACGCAATTGTTTCCTGCCTGCTTTTTTTTATGGGCTTGCTAGCTAATCGAGCAGTAGACCTGGCGAGTGGCTCGTATAATGTTTTCTTCGGTGCAGCAGAAACCGCAGGGGCAATGGCTTTACCAAGAGGGGCTCGCCCTTTTTCAATATCAATAAAAACGTGGCTACAATAGGTTTTTAACTGGTTTATCTCTCCAGGGGAGCGGAGGTAAAATCCTTGCAGCGCGAAGGGAGTCTGAGACCAAGGGCGGTCGAGGCGGGAGATATACATCCCCAGCAAAAGGTTATTAACGCTAACTTGAACTTGTTTAATCGCCATAACACACGCTCTCGTACTCTTCTATATCCGTCACTGCTCTACAAAGCTTATGTAAAGTGACGAAAGTAAGTTGTTGTGAGCAAGAGTAATATTATCTTGATTATTTACAAGATCGTATAGGCAACTGGTTTAAATATGCGACAAACGTTTTTAGTTTTAACTTACTGGTGATACTTCACAGATAAAGTGTGAACTGCGTCAACAAATGCAGCGGCATGACTGGGGTCAATATCGGGAGTAATGCCGTGCCCCAGATTAAACACATGCCCCTCACCGGGGCCAAAACTTTCAAGGATAATAGCCACTTCGTTTTCAATCACTTGTACAGGAGCTCGCAGCACTGCGGGATCCATATTGCCCTGCAAAGCCACCTGCTGTCCAACTCGTTGACGAGCAGCGCCAATATTTTGCGTCCAGTCGACACCGATAGCATGACAACCGCTATCTGCAATGGCCTCAAGCCAGCCACCGCCATTTTTGGTGAACAAGATAACGGGAACCTGTCGGCCCTCCGCTTCTCTCGTCAAACCACAGACGATTTTTTCCATGTATTGCAGGGAAAACTCTCGGTAGGCCCTGTCACCGAGTGCTCCGCCCCAAGTATCAAAAATTTGCACTGCCTGGGCACCAGCTTCGATTTGAGCATTGAGGTAATTAATCACCGAATCCGAGAGCTTTTCCAACAGCACATGTAACAGTTCAGGATTGGTATAGAGCATTGTTTTAATCTTGGCAAAATCTTTGCTGCTACCGCCCTCGATCATATAGGTCGCTAAAGTCCAGGGACTGCCGGAGAAACCAATTAGGGGCACACTACCATTAAGTTCTCGGCGAATCAGACGAACGGCGTCAAGCACATAGGGAAGGTCTTGAGCGGTATCGATCACCGGTAGGGCTTCGATGGTTTGCGCGGTATCAGCAGGCTTGCGAAAACGCGGTCCTTCACCTTCTTCAAAATAAAGCCCCAGGCCCATGGCATCGGGAATGGTGAGTATATCTGAAAAAAGAATAGCCGCGTCCAGAGGGAAGCGCTCTAATGGTTGCAGTGTTACTTCACAGGCTAGCTGAGGGTTTGTACAAACCGACATGAAATCGCCGGCCTTCGACCGCACGGCACGGTACTCAGGAAGATAACGGCCGGCCTGGCGCATCATCCACACTGGAGTGACATCAACAGGCTGGCGCAGCAGAGCTCGTAAAAACCGATCATTTTTTAATTCAGACATCGAGATAATCCAGGATTCCTTCAGCGGCCTGACGGCCTTCCCAAATGGCTGTTACTACCAAGTCGGAGCCCCTGACCATGTCGCCCCCGGCAAAAACCTTGTCATTAGATGTTTGAAATTTGTACTTCTGTTCTTCCTCTGCAGTAACACCGCCCCAGCTATTCACGTCAATACCATGCTCTGTAAACCAGTCGGCGGGACTCGGTTGAAAACCAAAAGCGATGAGGACGATATCAGCCGGAATAATTTGCTCACTACCGG
>JBFHDT010000119.1:0-6684 GCA_041584575.1 Porticoccaceae bacterium | reverse complement strand
TCTGGCTTACTAACAAAGGTCAGCCAGTCACGCCAACTGACGCAGAGATTCGGGTACAACTCACCCGGCTGGGCAATGTGGTAGACGATATTAGATTTAAAGCCGAAGGCGATTATCTGCGCGGTGATATGGTGATTTACGAACCCCACTCGTTCGTAGTGACTTTGACAGCACATTACCAGGGCAAAAAATATCGTTGGGAGTACGACAACCTTGAAGGGCGCACCCAAATTACCGATGCCGTGGCTGGGGCTATGGGTATCGCCACAGAAACCGCCGGCAAAGCGACACTGCATCAGACCATTCGCGTATATGGCCAGCTAGTACTACCCCCTGGTGCGAAACGCAACATTCAGGCCCGCTTTGATGGCGTGATTAAAGGCCTACACGTCAAGTTAGGGGAAGTCGTTCGGGCCGGGCAGCGACTAGCCACCATCGAAAGTAACGAGAGCCTAAAAAGCTATCACATCGTAGCGCCAATGCCAGGTGTGGTCAGCCAGCAACTCGCCAGTACTGGTGAGCAAACTGGCGGGCGCACATTGCTGGAAATCACCCGCACCGATTCGCTGCTGGCTGAATTAGCCATCTATCCCGCCGACAGTAACAACATCAAAACCGGGGCTCCGGTAAGCCTGTCCATCAATGGTATCGATACGCCATTCAATAGCACTATCAGTGGATCGAGAACCGCGTTGCGCAGTGATCAAGCCCGGCTGTTCTTAGCTGAAATAAGCAATGTCGACGGCGTGTTACGAGAGGGTTTGTTTATCACCGGCGATATCGAGATTGCGACGATTCCCGTGGCCCTGGCTGTCAAACGCAATGGTTTACAAGCTTTCCGTGATTTTACGGTGGTCTACGCCAAGGTAGGAGAAGAGTACGAAGTACGAATGCTGGAGCTGGGCCGCGAAGCGGGCCCCTGGGTGGAAGTGCTGGGTGGCTTAGAGCCAGGTACCGAGTACGTGACTGAAAACAGCTACATCATCAAAGCCGATATCGAAAAATCCGGCGCGTCACACGACCATTAGGAGCCCTCCCCATGCTGGATAAGATATTACGTTTTTCTATTGAACGCAGCTGGCTGGTGATAGTGCTGGTGCTGGTAGTGGCGAGCATCGGCGCCTGGAAGTTCACCAAACTGCCCATTGATGCAGTGCCCGATATCACCAATGTGCAGGTGATGATTAATACCGAGGCCTCCGGTTTTACGCCATTGGAGGTCGAGCAGCGCATTTCCTATCCATTGGAAACATCATTAGCCGGGTTGCCGGGCCTAATCAACACCCGTTCGATCTCCCGCTATGGTCTGTCCCAGGTGGTGGCGATTTTTAGCGACCAAACCGACATCTATTTTGCGCGCCAACTGATTAACGAGCGCCTCTCCGCCGCCCGCGCCCGATTACCCAGCGGGCTAGAACCGGAAATGGGCCCAATTACCACCGGCCTCGGTGAAATTTTCATGTTTACGGTGGATGCCGAGCCCGGAGCCACCGACGCCGATGGTGCACTCATTACGCCGATAGAACTGCGCTCGGTTCACGACTGGATTATTCGCCCGCAATTGATGCGCGTACCCGGCGTGGTCGATGTCAATCCGATCGGCGGCTATGAGCGCGAGATTGTGGTGGCGTTTGACCCCGCTCGCCTACTCGCCTTCGGCTTGACTCAGGCTGACGTGGTGAAGGCTATCGACGCCAACAACACCAACCAGGGCGCTGGCTTTATTGAGCGCAACGGCGCCCAGTGGCTGATGCGCATTCCCGGGCAAGCGGAGACCATTGACGACATCGGTCAAATCACCCTATCCACCCAAAACGGTGCCTCAGTAAAGGTAGCTGATGTGGCTCAGGTCAGCGAAGGTCACGGCTTACGCACCGGAGCAGCGACCCAGAATGGCCGGGAAGTGGTGATGAGCACAGTATCTATGCTGATTGGCGAAAACAGTCGCACTGTCGCCAAGGCTGTCGCCGAAAAGCTGGACGAAATCCGTCAAAACTTACCCCAAGGCGTCGTCGCTACAGCAGTTTATGACCGCACCAAACTAGTGGATAAAACCCTGAGTACCGTGCAGACCAACCTTACTGAAGGGGCTCTACTGGTCATCGTTATTTTGTTTTTATTGCTGGGCAATATCCGTGCGGCTTTTCTCACCGCACTGGTGATTCCCATTGCCATGCTGATGACCGTCACCGGCATGGTGCAAACACAGGTCAGCGCCAACCTGATGAGCCTCGGCGCGCTGGATTTTGGCTTGCTGGTTGATGGTGCCATTATCATTGTAGAAAACTGCCTGCGGCGTTTAAGCCAGGCGAGTGTCAATGGACAGATGCTCCCCTTGCGCAACCGCCTGGAAGTGGTATTTGATGCCACCAGAGAGGTGATACGACCAGCACTCTTTGGGGTATTCATTATCACCGCCGTTTACCTGCCGATTTTTGCGCTGGAAGGGGTAGAAGGCAAGATGTTCCACCCCATGGCCATGACAGTAATCATTGCCCTGCTCAGCTCTATATTGCTCTCCATCACTTTTGTGCCTGCGGCCATCGCGCTACTGTTTAAGAAGCCCGTGGAGGAAAAACCAAACCTTATTATTAAGGGGGCCACAACGCTTTATCAGCCTGCGCTGTGCTGGGTATTGCGCCATCGCGGCTTAGTGGTCGGCCTAGCGGCATTACTGGTCGTGGTCAGCGCCCTGTATGCTAGCCGTCTGGGTAGTGAATTTGCACCCAACCTGGATGAAGGCGATATCGCCATGCACGCCTTGCGCATCCCCGGAACCTCCTTGAGCCAGGCCATCGCCCTGCAAAAAACCCTTGAAGCGCGTATTAAATCCCACCCTGAAGTGGAGCGTGTATTCGCCAAAATTGGTACTGCCGATGTAGCAACCGACCCAATGCCTCCCAGCGTGGCGGATAACTTTATTATTTTGAAACCGCGTGAGCAGTGGCCCAACCCCAGCAAGGCTAAAACCCAGGTGGTGGCCGAACTGGAAGCCCTGGTCAGTGACATTCCCGGCAATCGCTATGAGTTTTTACAGCCTATTCAAATGCGTTTTAACGAACTGCTGTCGGGTGTGCGGGCAGAGCTAGCGATTAAAATTTTCGGTGATGACCTGGAGCTATTAGCGAGCCTGGGCGATGACATTGAAGACGCGATTGGTGGTGTAGAGGGTATCGCCGATGTACAGGTAGAACAAATCACTGGCCTGCCAATGCTGGTCATTAATCCGAAGTTAGAAAAACTGGCCCAGTACGGCATCGACAAACGCCTCATACAGCAGCAATTGGCCACAGCCTATGGTGGCCAGGTGGCCGGCAAATTCTATGAGGGCGACCGCCGCGCCGATATTGTAGTGCGCCTTGGTGAATTACAACGTAGCGATGTAGATGCCATGGCCCGTTTACCCATCCACCTCCCTAACGGCATGAGTGTGCCGCTGCAGGAACTGGCGTCACTGGATAGCGTACAGGGCTTTAATCAGGTCAACCGCGAAAATGGTAAACGCCGTGTCTTCGTCACAGCCAATGTACGGGGTCGTGATCTTGGTAGTTTTGTGGCGGATATTCAGAGCGCCATTAACGAATCGGTAGAGTTGCCCGCGGGTTATTGGGTGGAGTACGGTGGCACCTACCAGAAATTGCAGTCGGCTTCACAGCGGCTATCTATAGTGGTGCCGTTAACATTGCTAATGATTGTTGGGCTTTTAGTTCTCGCACTGGGTTCTATTAAAGATGCGATGATCATTTTCTCGGGCGTACCGCTGGCATTGACCGGTGGCGTTGCCGCGCTAATGCTTCGCGACATTCCCTTTTCAATTTCTGCCGCCGTGGGCTTTATCGCCCTATCAGGTATCGCCATCCTCAATGGCTTGGTGATGGTGTCGTTTATCCGCGAGTTGCGCAAAGATAAACTGCCATTGGATCAGGCCATCACTGAAGGTGCATTAACCCGCCTGCGCCCGGTTCTCACCACTGCACTGGTGGCATCACTGGGCTTTATTCCCATGGCCCTAAATACCGGTATCGGTTCTGAGGTGCAGCGACCACTGGCTACCGTAGTGATCGGTGGGATAATGTCATCCACCTTGCTGACACTGTTTGTTATCCCAGCGCTATATCGCTTGCTGCATCGCGAGAAGACTCAGGTGGTGAAGGAGGCAGCCGATGTTGAGTAGGCCGTTTATTTACCGACTAGGCACCTTATTATTACTATCGTTGGTTTCAACCACTGCCTTTGCCCACGGTGTGGATGACAGTACCCGGAGCTTTCTAGAACAAAATACCGGCGTTCAGTTTATTCCCTTTCTGTACATCGGTGCCAAGCATATGCTGACGGGTTACGACCACTTGTTGTTTCTGGTGGGGGTGATCTTTTTCCTGTATCGCAGTCGGGATGTGCTGCTGTACGTCACCATGTTCACCCTCGGTCACAGCCTAACACTGTTGTGGGGCGTGCTCGGCAACATACAGCTAAACGCACATCTGATCGACGCCATCATCGGCCTGTCGGTGGTGTACAAGGGCTTCGATAATCTGGGGGGGTTCAAGCGGGTTCTAGGCTGGCAGCCGAATACCCGTTGGGCGGTACTGATCTTTGGTTTATTTCATGGCTTTGGACTGGCCACCAAACTGCAAGAGTTTCAGTTGCCAGAAGATGGCCTGCTGACCAATCTCCTGGCCTTCAATATCGGTGTGGAGCTTGGGCAATTTGCCGCCCTCGCTTTCATTCTGATCGCGATCAATTTCTGGCGGCGACGACCATCCTATGAACGTTTTGCCGTGCTCACCAATACCTTACTCATGAGCGCTGGCCTCATGTTGATGGGGTATCAGCTCACCGGATTTGCGGTACTTTAATGATGACGAGAAATAACATGGAACACAGTGTCAACCTAAGCACCCTTATCAAAGCGTCCTTGGCCGCCATAGCACTGGCCGCAATTGCTCTGGTGACATTAATTTTACCGGCTGAATACAATATCGATCCCACCGGAATTGGTCAGCGACTTGGCCTGACGGTATTGGCACCCGCCACCGACACAGAAGCCGCCGACCCACCGGCTCTTCGCCCTGCACCAACGTCAAACAGAACAGCCAGGCAACAGGTAATCGAAATAACAGTGCCCGCCAATAGGGGTATCGAGTATAAGTTACAGATGGCACGGTATGACAAAGTCACCTATGAATGGATGACCGATGGTCGTGCGCTCTACTTTGACCTCCACGGCGAGCCCGAGGGTGATACCACGGGCTATTTTGAAAGCTATGCCGTCGCCACATTGGATAGTATGAAAGGCAGTTTTACTGCGCCTTTCAAGGGCTCACACGGCTGGTATTGGAAAAATACCAGCAACGACCCTGTCGCCGTTCAACTTATTCTCAGCGGGCAATTTCAGATTGTCGGCCTAAAACCTTAATCTTTAAAACAGGCAGGGGATCATCATGAAACTGTTTCTACGCACACTACTTTTGCTGACCTTGATAACACCAGCGAGTCGAATAATGGCACATAGCGACCACGGTAAAATTGATGAGCAAACAGCGATACAAATCGCCGGCAAAACCGTTCAGCAAATGACCTTTAAAGAGATGGGCTATGGGGTAGGAAAGCTCGATGCCAGTTGGAAAGCTGTACAAGAAAATGATATTGAACTGGCAGGTGTGGAGGGTGACTATTACCTATTGCTTGTCACCCACAGTGGATCAAAAAAAGCATTGTCGTTGAAAATTGCATTTAGCGGCCAGGTACTGGATGCTACTTTTTTAACAGACAAAAATTAAAGCTGGTGAATGCAAGAGTAGCGGCCTGAACCAGATATCCCAAGGGCGTCAGGGCGGGCCGCTTTAAAACGCTCAGTTCACTCAAAGGCATAACCCGCCTCGCCCCAGGCATGAGCACCGCTCTCGAGATTACTCAGGTTACTATAACCCAGCTTATGGAGCGTTTTTGCCGCGGCATTGCCCATGGGTCCACCTGCACAATACAGATAAATCGCGGCACTTTTGTCTCGCGGCAATTGATCGATATGCTCTTCAATTTTGTTGTAGGGAATCAACAAATCCGTGCCTTTTATAGGCCGCTGCTTTGGCGTGTGAACATCCACCAGGAAAATATCTTCTCTTTGCATCAGCTGATTTAGCTCACTGGGGCTTATCATGTGTAAATAGTCCGGTGGCCGGGAGGGACAGCCACTGATCATAAGGATTAAAAGAGCCAGCAGTGCCCGTGGGTAGACAGACCTGATGTTTAACATAGTAGTTTCCCTCCGCTTTGTTTTGTCAGTTTAGCTAACCAGCTCCCACACTATCATGACGATTACCGGGCAACAAAAACGAGTCCCGCTGGTCAGAGTTACACAGCGGCACAAAGTCTCGGCCTTTTACCCTAAGCGTACGACGGCGCCTATAATGAGAGCCAATAGAAAGGGCTTTCTTGAGCGCTAGCATATGGAGCCGCTCTTGCTATACTCGAACAAAATCTGTGACTCCGCGTGTGTAAATACCCAAGGCTATGACCGACTACGTTAAATTTTTTCGAGAATCATCGCCCTATATTAATCGTCATCGGGGCAAAACCTTCGTTATCGCCTTGCCCGGCGAGGCTATTTGTCACGCTAATCTCACGCCTATCATCCATGATATCGCTCTACTCAACTCACTGGGTATGCGTATTGTTTTAGTACAC
>JBFHDT010000118.1:0-6691 GCA_041584575.1 Porticoccaceae bacterium | reverse complement strand
GGTATGCGTACCACGGCAGTGGAAGATGGCGACAGCTATGTGCTCAATGGCAGCAAAATGTTTATCACCAACGGCGTTAAAGGCGACGTTTACTTTGTCGCCGCCAAAACTGACACGAGCGTCAAAGCCTCCCGTGGCATCACCATTTTTATTGTTGAGAAAGGTATGCCCGGCTTCACTGTTAGCCGCGCTCTCGACAAGCAGGGCTGGCGCAGTTCTGATACAGCTGAACTGGTTTTCGATAACTGTCGAGTACCCAAAGAAAATATTCTCGGCGAGCTGAATAAAGGCTTCTACTCCATCATGCGCAACTTCCAGAACGAGCGCACGGTACTGGCTGCTCAGTCAATGGGTGAAGCAGCCAAAGCACTGGAGATCACCCTACAATACGTGCAGGAACGCAAAGCCTTTGGTGAAACCCTGTGGGACAAGCAAGCTATTCGTCAACGTCTAGCCATGCTACAGGCCAAGGTCGAAGCGGGGCGCCAGCTCACCTATCACGCTGCCTGGCTCGACGCTATGGGACAGGACTGTGTTAAAGAAGTCTCTATGGCGAAAGCGTTCTGTTGCGAATTAGTGAATGAAACCATGTACACCTGCCAGCAATTCCACGGCGGCTTTGGCTACATCCGCGAGAGCGCCATCGAGCGTATGGTGCGGGATGCTCGCGTACAGAGTATTGGTGGCGGTGCCACCGAGGTGATGCTGGAAGAAATTTCTAAGCGCTCTATTATCGCTTAAACCTGACGGCAGCAACGTGACAAAAAAACCGGGATATTCCCGGTTTTTTTGTCCAGCATCTACTCAATTAAAAACCCAGAGCCTTATTTTAAAGATAGCCAAGGCTCAGTCGTTCACGCCCTACCAGATCTTGCCGGGTTGATATTTGCCCATACCCTGCATCACTGAGCAATTGACGCACAGCATTAGCCTGTTGATAACCATGCTCAATCAACAAACAGCCGCCTTTCTCTAAATAACGTTTCGCCTCACCAATAATAATCTGGATGTCGGCCAGCCCTTCATCGCCAGACACCAGAGCCGATTCTGGTTCAAAACGGATATCACCCTCTTTTAAATGATGGTCATCGGCATCAATGTAGGGGGGATTGGTGACGATAAGATCGAACTTCTGCGGAACGACACCTTCAAACCAGTTGCTAAGCATCACACTGACATTATTCAGCTCTAAACGTTGACGGTTTTTTTCAGCGAGAGCGACTGCTTCGGGCACGATATCGACCGCCATTATTTGCCAGTCTGGGCGCTCACTCGCCAGTGCAAGTGCGACGGCGCCCGTACCCGTACCCAAGTCGAGAACCCGCGCATCGGCCTTATCAATAACATTAAGCGCTGTTTCAACTAAGACTTCCGTATCAGGTCGGGGAATTAGGGTCGCCGTATTAACCGCTAAGGGAAGCGACCAAAACTCCTTTTCGCCCGTTAAATACGCGATGGGTTCGCCTTCGGCCCGGCGCTTTAGCAAGCTATAAAACTGTTGGGTCGATGTTTCATCAGGTACTTTTTCTGGCCAGGTAAAAAGATAACTGCGCGGTTTATTGAGCACATGACAAAGCAGCACTTCGAGATCGAGGCGAGGGCTATCACTGACACCTTCGAGCATCGACCCCAGGCGCAACAACTCAGCAATACTGCCTTTTTCTACTGGCATTTTTTCGTCAGCCTTTTTTCAGCCGCTTTTTATTCAGCCAACGCAGCCAATTGCTCGGTCTGGTATTCGGTAATTAAAGGCTGAATAATCTGTCCTAAATCACCCTGCATAATTTCGTCGATTTTATACAGGGTGAGATTAATTCGGTGATCGGTCACCCGTCCCTGTGGGAAATTATAGGTGCGAATTCGCTCAGAGCGATCACCACTGCCGACCAGACTGCGGCGTAAATCAGACTCTTCCTGGGATTGTTGCTGCTGCATGCCATCCATAATGCGCGCCTGTAGCAGAGACATGGCCCGCGCTTTATTCTTGTGCTGAGAGCGCTCATCCTGACATTCAACCACGATGCCGGTCGGCAGGTGGGTTAAGCGAATAGCCGAATCCGTTTTGTTGACGTGCTGACCACCCGCCCCTGAGGCCCGAAAGGTGTCGACACGCAGATCCGCTTTATTAATTTCCACCGCTTCAACTTCATCGGCCTCTGGCAAAATAGCCACGGTGCAAGCTGAGGTATGCACACGGCCCTGGGATTCTGTCTCGGGCACGCGCTGCACGCGATGAGCCCCCGACTCAAATTTAAATTGCGAAAACACATCCTTGCCGATAATGCGCACTATCACTTCTTTATAACCACCGTGATCGCCTTGACGTTCACTGACGATCTCTACCTTCCATCCTCGCGACTCGGCATAGCGCGAATACATGCGGTACAAATCACCGGAGAATATCGCCGCTTCATCACCACCAGTGCCGGCTCGAATTTCAAGAAACACATTGTGTTTATCGTTCGGGTCTTTCGGCAGTAGAAGGGTTTGCAACTCTTTCTCCAAACCTATCAGCTCTGCCTCGCTCGCACGCATTTCCTCTTGCGCCAGCTCACGCATATCCGGATCGCTGTCTTTGAGCATCGATCGCGCTTCGTCAATATTCTCTGACGCCTGCATAAATTGCTGGTAAGTTTTACTCACCGGCTCCAGCTCGGCGTATTCCATTGACAGGCCGCGAAAGCGATTTTGGTCGGCAATAACTTCCGCGTCACTCAGCAAATGGCCAACTTCGTCAAAACGTTCAACAAGCCGATCCAGTTTTTCTAATAGCGAGGCTTTCATGGCTCGTCCCTTTTTTTAACATCTGTATTGGCGTGATTGCGGACGAGAGAATTATCGCCCGATACCGGTAAATCGAAAAAATCGTGAGCCCAGCGGATATAGTCACTGTCACCCTGCTCACCGGCCTTTTTCAGACGCGTGGTCGGCACATGTAAAAACTTATTGGTGAGTCCATGGGCCAATTGGCGCAGCACTTGTTCGGGTGACTGGCCCTGGGCAATCGCTGCTAATGCTTTATCGAGTTCTACATCGCGCATTGCACCGAGGTTATCGCGAAAGGCGCGAATCGTACCCACCGCTTGCTGACCACGCAATTGGTTCTGCCAGTTAATCACTCCCTGCTCAACAAGAACTTCGGCCTGCCCAGCGGCATCTTCACGGTGACGCAGGTTCGCTTCGATCACCTCTGTCAGGTCATCGACGGTGTACAAATAAACATCATCGAGCTTGGCGACTTGAGCCTCAATGTCACGGGGTACGGCAATATCGACCATAAATATCGGCCGGTGCTTACGCTGCTTTAAGGCCGACTCCACCGCGCCTTTGCCCAAAATCGGCAATTGGCTAGCGGTGGATGAAATAACGATATCTGCCCGGTGTAAATACTCGGGGATGTCCGAGAGTAAAATCGCCTCGGCAGAAAATATTTCTGCCATTT
The DNA here is from genome assembly GCA_041584575.1 of Porticoccaceae bacterium. GTDB lineage: Bacteria > Pseudomonadota > Gammaproteobacteria > Pseudomonadales > Porticoccaceae > Reddybacter. The sequence goes on along the minus strand of JBFHDT010000118.1, from coordinate 3,249 downwards.
CCTGCGCTCTAGTCAGAGTACGATTGGCAACAATGATATTGCCGACCCCCTGTTCACGCAGATGCCGGGCCAATAACTCGACCGTTTCTCCCGCGCCAATCAATAACGCACTGACTTCTTGCATCGAGCTAAAAATGCGTTGCGCCAAACTGACCGCTGCATAAGCCACCGATACTGGGTTTTGGCCAATGGCCGTTTCGCTGCGCACACGCTTGGCGGTGGCAAACACATGCTGAAACACCTGGGATAAAAGCCCATCTGCGGTGCCCGCTTTTTGTGCGACGGCATAACTCGATTTCATTTGCCCAAGAATTTGCGGCTCACCCAACACCATGGAATCAAGCCCGCTGGCAACTTTCATCATGTGCTGCACAGCTTTGTCATCCTCCAGCACGTAATAACAGCTATCCAAAGCATTCGCTGACAAGTGGTGATGCTCCACCAACCACGACAATAAAGCACTGGGGGCTACGCTACCGCTAGCGTAGAGTTCTGTACGATTACAGGTCGACAGTATCGCTAAATTATCTGCGCCACTGGCCTCGCGCCCCTGCTGCAGACTCAAAATCATCTGATCGGGGGCAAAGGCAACCCGCTCGCGAACGTCGAGGCTTGCAGTGCGGTGGTTGATTCCTAGGGCAATCAGGGGCATAAAGGGCCAATATGGATATGTTTCACAATCACTACCATGAACTTAACGTTTCATAGTTGTCACAATTATACTTACTATTTACTACTCTCTACGGCAACAGCCCGGAATAACTCAACTATGGTAGACAAGCCTCAGCCTACAACTAAACAAGGACTCACGAGGCTGCGCCTTCAAACCATGTTCTCGACCGGCATACTATGGCTGCTGACGGCCTGCGCCTCACCTCAGCTCAGCCAAAGTGCCGGCAACGCAGCCGATATTACCGACTCAACGGCTGGCACAACGGCCGACTCGTCATCGCTGATGCGCGATTATCCCGTTCGGCCCTTCCCAACACAAACTTTTTACGATTTGCTTGTTGCTGAAGTCGCGGGCACCCGCGGCGACCTGGCGTTGGCACTTGAAAATTATCGATATCAAGCCCGCATTACTCGCGACCCCGGGGTTATCGCCAGAGCGGTGAGCACGGCCTCTTATCAAAAGAACAATGAAGCTTTACAAGAACTGGGGGTTTTGTGGGCCGAGGTCGAACCTGATAATTTACAAGCCCGCAATATGGCCTTTTATGCCCAGGCTCAACAGTCTCATTTCGAGCTCGCCTTTGAGCATGCGCAATATTTACTCAGTCATAATAATGGCAAATACCTGGTTCTACTGCCCAGCTATACCGCGGAGCTTGATGAAGAGCACCGCCTGCTGCTACTCCAGCAATATATTGCCGGAGAGCAGACTCATCCGGGCAACCGCGATCTTCTGCTCGGCAAAACCCTGCTATTGACCCAACTTGCCCGCATCGACGAAGCTCTCAACACAATCAGCGGAATTCTTAATAAATACCCCAGTGATGAGTCTGCCCGGCTCGTCGCCGCACAAATCCTGCATAAAGATGGGCGCAGCAAAGCAGCCATTGCCGAGCTAGAGAAAGGTCTCAAACACTCGCCGAAAAGCCAGCAACTGCAACTGCAACTAGTACGCTTCGTTGCCGCCAAAGATCTGCCCCTGGCCATCAAAAAAATGGCGGCTCTGGTCGAACAAGAACCTGCCAATGACAAGTTCAAACTGGCGCTCGCTCTCCTCCACCGTGAAAATAATGATCCAGCACCCGCCAAAATCATTTACAGCGATCTTATCGATAATGGCCACATGAATTCACAAGCTCACTTTCAGCTTGCCATTATGGCCGAACAAAGTCAGGAGCTTGATACGGCTCTGCAACACTACCGCAGTGTCAGCAATAACGACCTGTTTTTACGGGCGACAGTACGTATTACGCAAATACTCGCGGGCCGTGACCAACTCAACGATGCGCGACTGTATTTACACAAATTGCGCCTCGACTACCCCAATCACGCCAGTACTTTCTATCAGATAGAGAGCCAGCTGCTAATTCAGCAACAGGGCCACCACAGCGCCCAGGCACTACTCGACGAAGGACTTGCTGAGCACCCAGACAATATTGAGCTTTTGTACACCCGATCGCTGGTTCACGAAAAGCTTGGCAACCTCGCCGCTACTGAAAAAGACCTACGCGCCATCATTGAACGCGACGCCAACAATGCCTCAGCCCTCAATGCCCTCGGCTACACCCTGGCCAATCGCACGCAACGCTTTGATGAGGCCCTTGAACTCATCCAGCGAGCGTTGGTGATCAAACCCAACGACCCAGCCATTCTGGATAGTCTGGGCTGGGTACTTTTCAAACGCGGAGAATACGACGCGGCACTGAGCCATCTGCGCGCGGCGATGGACACCATGCCAGACCCCGAGGTCGCCGCTCATCTGGGAGAAGTGCTGTGGGCAGCGGGCGAGGAAGACGAGGCCCGCTCTATCTGGCAAGACGCCATCAACGCCAATCCCAGCAGCGAGTTTTTGCTCAAAACATTGCAGCGACTGGATGTTCAACTGTGAGCGCCATGCTTTAGAATAGCCCGCTCTGAACTGTCAGCACTCAACATCGATGCCCACTCCGCTACCGCCCACCAGGCCTGCGCCCACTAACCGGCTTTCTTTACCAGCCCTTGGTTTGGCCGCCCTGTTTCTCCTGTTAGTTAGTGCCTGCGCTCCACTACAAAAGTGGCCTGACGCTGTCATTCTTCCCCCTCCTCCCTCATGGCCTGCACATCGAACAGCCATGCAAGCCATTGATAGCTGGCAACTGAAAGGCAAGCTTGCCTATCGTAACGACGCAGACTCGGGCAGCGCATGGTTTGACTGGAGCCAGCGCGGCGAACAATTCACTATTTATTTGAGTGGTCCCTTTGGTGTCGGCACAGTGCAAATTAGCGGCAACGCACAGACAATCACGCTCAGTCAACCTGGAGAGGCCGACATAAACGCTCACTCCTCGAGTGAATTAACCCAACAACTCTTTGGCTGGCAACTCCCCGTAGAGCAAATGCGCTCCTGGGTCAGGGGCATTCCCGCCAGTTCATCAAACGGCGTTATAAAAAGGTTCAACGCTGAGGGCTTACTCGATTATCTGCAAGAAGATGACTGGCAACTGAGTATCAGCCGTTATCAGGCCGGGCCTCACGGCCCATTACCGGGTAGAATCAAAGGCCATAGCGATAAACTGTCTTTCACCCTCCTCTTAAAGG
>JBFHDT010000117.1:0-6749 GCA_041584575.1 Porticoccaceae bacterium | reverse complement strand
TGGCACGTTTGGGGGTGCTGATCATGCCACTTAGCGTGGCGCGAACAACCTGACCAAAAATACCGCCCTGAACCTCCTTTTCGTCCTCCAGCATGTCTGCTCTTGACTCGCTTTTTGTATTGCCTTCGTCGTTAGATTCGGGGTGCAATTTCAGCATGGCCCAGGGCACAACACTAAAGGCAAGGAAGAGGGAAAAGATCATTGCGGCAATGGCTGCGATAGGAATAGGCTCGAGAAAGGGGGCGATAAAGCCGTGAATAAAAAGCATTGGCAGCATCGCCATCACAACGGTAAAGGTGGCGATAATGGTCGGGTTACCAACTTCGGAAACCCCGTCAATGGTTTTTTGTAACAAACTGCGCTCGTCAAACATTTTCCAGTGACGTGAGACATTTTCTATCACCACAATGGCATCGTCGGCGAGAATCGCAATGGAAAAAATAATGCCGTACATGGTCAGGCGGTTGAGCGTGACGTCTAACATCCAGCAGGTAAAAAAGGTGAGGAGGATGGTCGCTGGTACGACCAGTAGCACGACGATGCCTTCTCTCCAGCCCAAAAACGCAGCCATAATAATGACGATGGCGGCGGTGGCCAGGATGAGGTGGAGCATCATCTCATTGGATTTATGGCCAGCGGTTTCACCGAAATCACGGGTGATTTCAACGTTGATGTCATCGGGAATCAAACCGCCGCGCACTAGCTCCAGGCGCTTTAAGATGTCTTCGCTAATAGCTACACCGTTGGCACCATTGCGTTTGCCGATGGATAAGCTGACCGCCGGTAGGCGCTCGTAACTTTTGTCGTCTGCGCTGACCGGTAGGAGTTGAGATACTCGGTGCTCCCCCAGGCTAGCATCGATAATAACCTTGGCGACATCGCGTAAATACACGGGTCGGTTATCGACTGTAGTGATGACTAGCAGGCCGATCTCCGTAGTGCTGTGTAGGGTTTGGCCGACAATCACCGGTGTTAGCTGGTTGCTATTGCGTAAACTGCCGGCATTAAATGACGAGTTGGCATTGCGAATCTTTTCGACAACCTGTTTGAGGGTAATGCCGTAGAGCGAAAGTAATTCGGGGTCGGGTTCGATGCGTAACTCTTTGGGGTGACCGCCGATAATATAGGTCAGGCCGACATCGTCGACCTTGATGATTTCGTGCTTAAGCTCTTCAGTGAGATCGTAAAGGGTGTCGGCACTCCAGCGACCTTTATTGCCGGGTTTGGGTGACAGGGTCAGTACTACGACGGCGGCATCATCGATGCTGCGGCCGATCACTGAGGGTGGCGGCAAATGGGCAGGCATGCGATAGCGGTTGGCATCAATAGCATCGTTAACCCGAGCCACAGCAGTATCGTCATCGAAGCCAGTATCGAAACGTACGGTAAGAGCGATGCCGTCATCGCGGGTCATGGAATAGATGTGCTCGACATTGTCGATGCCCTTTAAGATATCTTCAAAGGGCTTGGTGACCAACTCGACGACATCTTCTGCCTTCAAGCCAGGAGTGGGGATAAAAATATCGACGAAGGGTACGGTGATCTGAGGGTCTTCCTCCTGCGGCATGCTGATGAGTGCCATGCCGCCGAGAATGACTGAAACAATGAGAATGATTGGCGTTAATGCCGACTGAATAAAGGTCTGAGTGGTGCGCCCTGCGATACCCATGGACATAACTATTGCCCCTCGCTATTAGTGTGGGCTGGGCTTGGTATCGGCTGTTGCACCAGTGTGTCACCATTGTGCAGACCGGATAATACCTCTATGCCGTCATCAAGCTTACTGCCGGGTTGGATGACGATTTCAGTACCGTCGCTGAGGTAGACAAAACTCAGGCCGTAGCGGCGGTGGATATAAGATTCGGGGATGACATAGGTTTGACGCTTATCGGTGGAAACCCAAACGCGAACTCTTTCGCCGACAAAAAAATCACCGAGGCCCTCGACGTTAACATCGGCCACTACACGGCCGTTGTCGAGCTCTGGATAAACCTGTGACACGATGCCCTCGCGACGTGTCGATTGCGAGGTTTCATCATTGATGTCCAGCATGCCTCGTTCCGCCACTAATACCGTGTCGCTTTTTTTAATAAAACGGGCATGACGCTCTGGCAATAGCAGGCGCAAGATATAACTATCAGCGGCGATATCGGCAATGACCTCGCCGGGCATTACGACAGCACCCTGAATAACTTTTACACTCAAGACTCGACCAGCCGCGGGGGCGAAGACATCGCCCTGCGACTGGGCTTCGCGGACGACGGCCTGGTCTAGTTTCAGTGCGGCAATATCGGCAGTGACCACATCGACCTGGGTTTGTGCTTTGTCAAGCTCAGACTGGCTAGCTTTACCGGTTTTTTGCAGAGTTGAAACTCGCTCTAAAGTTGTTTTGGCGAGCTGTAATTGTGCTTGCAGTGAATGCAGTTTTGACGCGAAAGCAGCGATTTGCAATTTTTGTTTGTCGTCGCGCACCAGGGCTAGTTTTTGCCCGGCTTCGACAATATCGCCTTCATCAACGAGCAGTTCGACCAGAGTGCCTCCGATACGGGCTCTACCCTGGGTGGTGTCCATCGATTGTACCGAGGCAAAAACTGACTTTAGGTCATAAACAGTTTGTTCCTTCACGGAGTAGGAACTGGGTTCGGCGCTGACACAGGGGGTCAACAGCGTGAATAAGATCATTGCTTGTGCGGTGTAGCGAATGCTTGCGGATAATCTTTTTAAAGTCAGTATCATTTTCCCAGTGGTTCCCTGTCGGTGAGGTTTATGGCGAGTGGGGTTTTATGCTGTGTATTCTTATTGAGGGTACTGTGCGGTTTACAAAGCAGGGACTTTACGTAAAAGCCTCAAACTATAGTAGGGCATTAACTGCCTCTGAGGGTGCCAAATAAGACAAAATAATGGCTTCTCAAAAGTTTTGGCGTAATAAGCTCGGTTTGGGTTACTCGAAGGTCTTTTTTGCCAGATTTCTTTGTAATGTGCAGTTATTTGCGGCGAATGGCGTCTGTTCTGACTGGAAAGGTACCGCTTTCTCTATCTTTGAAAAACTGCCTGAGTGTATTTTTCACCGAGGGAAAGGCGATATCCTGCCAAGGGATTTGGTGCTCTTCAAACAGTTCGACTTCTAGGGACTCAATCCCTGCTGAAAATTCGGGTTTTTCCAGCTCGCCCCGAAAGAACACATAGACCTGGTTGATGTGGGGAATGTCTATCATGCTGTACAGTTCCAACGAGTGCAGGTGGGCGTTGGCTTCTTCCACACATTCGCGCATGGCACCTTCGAGCATGGTTTCACCGTTCTCCATAAAGCCTGCCGGCAAGGTCCAGTAGCCATAGGCGGGCTCAATAGCGCGGCGGCAAAGCAGTACCTGGTCGCCATAGACCGGTATGCAGCCAGCAATAATGCAGGGGTTTTGATAGTGTATGGTTTCACAACCATCACATATGTGACGGTGGCGATCGTCTCCTTCGGGGATGCGGTGGGTGATATCCCCGCCGCAACGACTACAGTATTTCAAGGTGCTGGTTTATCCTAAATGGTTTATGACAACAGATTTCCCTTGAGTATAACCTTGCCCGTACATGGGTTGGCAATTAAAGAAGCAGGTTTTATTAGTGTTTAAGACATTTTCTGAACAGCTCAATGCTTTGCCCCCCCAACCTTTGCAACCCGAAGAAGGGGGGCGAGAAGCTGCGGTGTTACTTGCCTTAACACGAGAAATCGACCCCAGACTGGTTTTTACCCAGCGTGCCCAACATATGAAGAATCATCCAGGGCAGGTCGCCTTTCCTGGTGGTAAGTGGGAGCAAGGGGACAGCAGTCTGTTGTTTACCGCCTTGCGCGAAAGCGAAGAAGAGGTGGCGTTGGCCCCTGCAGAGGTCGAGCTGATCGCCACGCTGCCCCAGCGACGTACGCGTCTGGGGGTGAAGGTGACACCCTATCTGGGCTTTATTCCCCCCGGTCTGCCGCTGCTGCCCGACCCTGCTGAGCTGGAGGCGATCTTTCACGTCCCTCTGTCTTATCTACTGGAACCGCAGCATTTAATTAAAAAACAGGTGGATGTACTGGGCACCTGGTGCTGGATGCCCTGCTATCATTATGCAGGCTACACTATCTGGGGTTTTACCCTAACGGTGCTGGTGGATATGCTCAATCGTGTATTTGATGTGGGTTTGAGTGCTGAAGTCGACCGATCTGATTTGCCCGCAGAAATACGCCAACAATTTCCGCACTTTCCTGAAAGTAAGTCCTGAAAGTAGGCTCGAAGGTGAGTGGCCAATAAACAAGCGAGTAATAAAATAGGTGAATAGATGATTTATCAATACGAAGATCGGGTGCCGACATTGGGTAAAGAGGTTTTTGTGGCTCCCAGTGCAGACATTATTGGCTCCGTTAATTTGGGTGACCAGGTCAGTGTCTGGTTTGGCGCGGTGATTCGTGGCGATACCGATATTATCAATATTGGGGCCGGTACCAACGTGCAGGATACCGCTGTGATTCACACCGATCCGGGTATACAGGCCAATATTGGTTGTAACGTCACCATCGGTCATTGTGCCATGATTCACGGCTGCACGATTGGCGATAACTCGCTGATTGGCATTAATGCGGTCATTCTCAATGGCGCGGTCATTGGTGAAAACTGTTTAATCGGCGCCAATGCGCTGGTGCCCGAGGGTATGGTGATTCCGGATAATTCGATGGTGCTGGGTACGCCGGCGAAAGTTGTGCGTCAACTGGACGAAAAAACCATTACGGTATTGCAGGGCTCTGCTGCGACGTATATTGAGAAAGCAGCGAGTTTCCGCACATCGCTTAAGCCTTTGAATATAGGGGATTAGTGGGTGTGGCTGATAAATTGTCCCGCGTTGGCTGTAAGGGTGATGGCGAAGAGACGCCAGTGGTTTCACCCTGTGTTGCGGTTTGTCTCCTTAATATGGATGATATTTGTACCGGCTGCCATCGCAGCGGCGAAGAAATTCGCGAGTGGGTGTTGTTAGATAACACTGAGCGTCGGGCGGTGCTAAAAAAGGCTCGCGCCCGGGGCAAGATCGGTAATCCTTTTGCCTAATTTTCAATGGCCTGTTAGAGCTCTTCATCCTTGGGCGCTGTAATTTGCCAAACTTTGAGCTTGCTAATCATTTTTTCTGAGAGTGCGAGCACTTCTAATCGATAAGTGGCGATGCTGAAGCTGACTTTTCCATCGGGGAAGCTTTCAATGTGCTCAAGGGCTAAGCCATTTAAGGTTTTTGGTCCGTCCACTGGTAAATCCCAGTGAGTGGTTTTGTTAATGTCGCGAATATTGATGGCGCCGTCAATTATATAGCTGCCATCATCCTGGCGGATAATTTCATCTTCGCTCTCGAATAGGTTGGTTGTGAAATCGCCGACGATTTCTTCGAGGATATCGTCAAGAGTGGCCAGACCTTCAATTTCGCCGTATTCATCGACCACTAGCCCGAGTCGGTATTTGTTTTTCTGAAAGTTAATGAGCTGAATATGCAGAGGCGTTTCAGCGGGAATAAAGTAGGTGGGATTGGTGAAGCGCTTGATAGCTTCCTTGGTAAGTTCGCCTTCGCCACGGCGCAATATGCGACTGACTTTGCGCATGTGGAGAGTGCCAACAATTTGATTAATATCGCCCTCGAAGACCGGCAGGCGAGTGTGTTCTGTGTTGATGATGTGCTCAACCAGAGTGTCGATGTCATCCTCTAGATTGAGGCCGAGGATTTCACTGCGCGGCACCATAATGTCGTTGACGGTGATTTTTTCCAGATCGAGAACGCTGATCAACATGTCTTGATGGCGTGAGGAGAGGTTTTCTTCCTTGGCTTCATCCACCACTGTGCGCAGTTCTTCTTTGCTGAGGCTGTCGTCAACTTTTTTCAAGGGATTGACGCCCAGTAAGCGCACTAAGGTATTCGATAAATGGTTCACTACCCACACTAGTGGATAGGCGATTTTCAATAGAGGCTTGAGAATATGGCTGGCTTTAAAAGCCACGGCTTCAGGGTGCAGGGCGGCGATGGTTTTTGGCGTCACCTCTGAAAAAATTAAAATCGCCAAGGTAAGACCAAGCGTGGCGACAAAAATGCCAATTTCGGGGCCAAATAGGCGAATGCTGATGATGGAGGCAATGATGGAGGCAAGAATGTTGACTGCGTTATTGCCGATCAAAATAATGCCAATTAGTCGGTCAGGGCGCTCGAGTAGCTTCTGGGCGCGCCGGGCGCCACGGCTTTTTTTAGCAAGATGCTTCAGTCGGTAGCGGTTGAGGGACATCATGCCTGTTTCGGAACCAGAGAAAAAAGCAGAAATCATTAGTAGGCCGGCCAGTACACTGGTAAGCAACCATATCGGGGCGTCGTTCAAAGAGGGGCTAAACTCTCGTGGCTTAAGGGGCGTTCATGTTGAAGTAGTTTGCAGAGTATGGCAACTGAGTTTAATGAGAATTTAAGCCAGAATAACTTCGAGGACAAACTTGGTACCCCAGAAGGCGAGCATTAATAGAATAAAGCCGCCGAGAGTCCACTGCGTCGCTGTTTTTCCGCGCCAGCCCCAGCGGAAATGGCCCCACAATAAAATGCCGTAAACAAGCCAGGCGATAATGGAAAAAACCGTTTTATGCACTAGATGTTGGGCGAAAAAATTGTCGACAAACAGTAAACCGCTAGCCAGTGCCAGAGTGAGTAGAGTAAAACCAGTGATTATCAGCCCAAACAGCAGGCTTTCCATGGTTTGCAGGGGG
>JBFHDT010000116.1:0-6762 GCA_041584575.1 Porticoccaceae bacterium | reverse complement strand
ACGCCCGGTTGAAGTCGCCATAGACTACCGTACAACAATTATTGACGAACTAAATTTGCAACGTGAAGCCGGTAATACAGCAATGCTACGTCGCAATTTTGAAGAGTCGCCCCTGCTCTATATCCCAGAAATTTACTGGCCCTATACGAAAGAAAACGTACTCGTGATGGAGCGTATTTACGCCACCCCGGTCACCGATGTTGAAACTTTGCAAGCCACCGGCACGGACTTCAAGGTACTGGCTGAACGCGGTGTTGAAATTTTCTTTACCCAAGTGTTTGAGCACAATTTTTTCCATGCCGACATGCACCCCGGTAATATTTTTGTCGATGCGTCAAAGCCACGACTGCCAAAATATGTCGCCATTGACTGTGCCATTGTTGGCAGTCTTTCCACTGAGGATCAGTACTACCTGGCGCGCAATCTTCTCGCCATCTTTCGTCGTGATTACCGCCAAGTTGCCGAATTACATATCCTGGCCGGCTGGGTAAAACCCGATGCACCTCTCAACGAGGTCGAATCGGCTGTACGTACTGTTTGCGAACCCATCTTTCAACGGCCGCTAAAAGATATCTCCTGTGGCCTGCTACTCGTCAATCTATTCCAAATAGCTCGACGCTTTGATGCAGAGGTTCAGCCTTCACTCATCTTATTGCAAAAAACTCTGCTTAATATTGAGGGGCTCGGTCGCCAGCTCTATCCTGATCTCGACCTTTGGGCCACTGCCCACCCTTTTCTCGAGCGCTGGATAGTACAACGCTTCGAGCCCGGTCAGATCTTTAAGCAGGTCAAGCGCCACGCCCCCGACTGGCTGGAACAACTGCCCCACTTGCCACAGCTCGTGGTCGACTCAATGGAGCAGGTTAAGCGCATCGACAAAACACTTAATACTCGCCAGCAGACTGACCAGAGCCAACCATCACGTCAACGCAATAAAACATTGGCGGGCACGCTTCTAGTGGGGCTCGGTCTCGGTAGTGCTTATACTGCCTTGAACGATGCGGCTCAGCAGACAGACTCACCCGGCTTATTGCTGATCGCCGCTGGAGTGCTGCTATTACTACTGCCGTAACACTGGCATAATTCCGCGCCCCCACACATCAACACCACACTTGAGGATGCACCCATTATCATGAGCGAATCCACCGACAACAGCCAGTGGCTCGATCAAATCACCTGGAATGACCAGGGTCTGGTGCCCGCTATTGCTCAAGATGAAACCACCCACGAAATTTTGATGGTTGCCTGGATGAATCGCGAATCCCTTAGCTTAACGGTTGCCGAAGGTCGCGCCGTCTACTGGTCTCGCTCGCGCAAAAAGCTGTGGCGCAAGGGTGAAGAGTCGGGGCATGTGCAAAGCGTTAGCGAGATACGCTTAGACTGTGACAACGACGTTATTATTTTGAAAATAGAGCAATTGGGTGGTATTGCCTGCCACACAGGAAGACGTAGCTGTTTTTTCAAAGTACTCAAAGGCGCACAATGGCAAACTGTTGAACCTGTTCTCAAAGACCCCCAGACCATCTATAGTCAATCGATATAAGGCCACTAAGAAAACGCCATGGACACTATTTTGAACCAACTCGATACTATTCTTGTCGCACGCAAAAGCGCTGACGCCGACACGTCTTATGTCGCCAGCTTGCATCGCAAAGGGCTGAACAAAATTCTCGAGAAAGTGGGTGAAGAGTGCACCGAAACTTTAATTGCCGCCAAAGATGCCGAGCAAAGTGGCGACAATAACGAATTGATAGCAGAAACCGCTGATCTATGGTTTCACTCGCTGGTAATGCTCTCCCACTTGGGCGAAAATGCCGACTCAGTTTTGGCGGAGCTTGCGCGCCGTTTCGACATTTCCGGACTGGACGAAAAAGCCAGCCGCAAAAATTCTTAGCCAGGGATTTCTTATAGAAACACGGCAATTTGAAAGATAACGAAAGAGGTAAGTATGGGACTGGGTGGAATTAGTATTTGGCAATTGTTAATTGTACTGGCGATCGTAGTGCTGATTTTTGGCACTAAGCGCCTCAAAGGCATCGGCTCTGACCTCGGTGGTGCCCTCAAAGGTTTCAAAGATGCCGTCGCCACAGATGATGCTGAAAAAGAGCAAAATCTGGAAGCCGATAAAACAGCAGACGTTAAAAACAATACTGTTAATAAAGAAAAAGCTGAGGCGACAAACAGCAGCGACAATTCAGACAAGAGCGCCTGATAAAACACTGCACACTGAATAGCCCCGCTTAAACATGGATCCGACCACATGTTCGACATTGGTTTTACTGAAATAATACTAATCGCCGTGGTCGGCCTGATTGTTATTGGTCCAAAAAGGCTACCTGAAACTATTCGTTTTCTCGGCTACTGGGTCGGCAAACTGCGCCGTTCTGTGCAGGGTGCGCGACAGGATATGGAACGCGAATTTGGACTCGATGAAATACGTCGGGAACTCTACAACGAAGAGTTACTAGCCCGCATGGAAGACGAGCGCAAGCAAATAGAACAACGTTTAGACTCACCCTCCTCCAGCTCCGTCGACGAACCCACGCCAGCCAGCTTAAAGATTCCCAACGAAGAAGACTTTATCGACGACGGGCCGAATGAAGCCTTGCCAACTGATGTGCTGCCGACTAGCGACCCGTCCAGTGAGGAGCAGCCCAATCAGCAACCAGTTCCCGCCTCCTTTGACGATACAACGAAAGATTCTATCCCGTCTTCAAGTAGCGCCACAGCCACAAAAACCACTGCCGACTAAGCCCTGTAAGGGACGGCACCGACAAGAAAACTTATGCTAAACGAGCCTGCTCAAGAGCCAAATAAAAAAGAAGAAAACACATCGGGTAACGCCCAGCCCATGGTCAATCACCTTATAGAGCTGCGCGACCGCTTACTGCGTACCATTGTTATTGTGCTTCTGCTCTTCGTCGCCATGTTTCCCTTTGCCAACGAAATTTATGGCTTTGTTTCGGAGCCCTTGCGTGCTTATTTACCCGAAAACTCGACCATGATTGCCACTCAGGTGGCTTCGCCTTTCCTGACTCCTTTCAAGCTGACCATGGTGCTGTCGGTATTTGCCGCAATGCCCTTTATTTTGTATCAAACTTGGGCTTTTATCGCCCCCGGTCTGTATAAAAAAGAACGCTTTATCGTGCTGCCCTTATTCGCCTCTAGCGTGATCCTTTTTTACGCCGGTATGGCCTTCGCCTACTTTGTGGTGTTCCCTTTAATCTTCGGTTTTTTTACCAGCGTTGGACCAGAAAATGTCACCGTAATGACAGACATCTCCAGCTATCTGGACTTTGTTCTCAAGCTCTTTTTCGCTTTTGGCATCGCCTTTGAAATACCTATTGCCACCTTTATTTTAATCTGGACGGGCATGGTCACTCCTTCAAGTCTTGCAGGAAAGCGCCCCTATGTACTAGTTGGCTGTTTTGTTCTCGGCATGCTACTAACCCCCCCCGACGTCATCTCTCAATCCTTACTAGCAGTACCCATGTGGCTTCTGTTTGAGGTCGGCATACTCTTCGGCCGGCTCATTCATCGCTCGTCGTCAAAAGAGAGCGCTAGCGAAGAGCTACCGTCCTAATGTCTCGGGCTGCTAGTAGCCGCTCGGCCAGTAAAGAAAGCGTGGGGAAAAGCCCACACACACCGATGATGCAGCAGTTCATGCGCATCAAATCCCAGTACCCCGATACTTTATTGTTCTACAGGATGGGCGATTTTTACGAGCTTTTCTTTGACGATGCTAAAAAAGCAGCTCATTTACTCGATATCACCCTGACCTCGCGGGGCAAGTCAGCAGGGCAGCCCATTCCCATGGCTGGACTTCCCTTTCATGCTGCCGACAATTACCTCGCCCGTCTCGTTAAGCTCGGAGAATCCGTCGCCATTTGTGAGCAGGTTGGTGACCCCACTACTAGCAAGGGCCCGGTTGAACGGGAAGTCGTACGTATCGTGACACCGGGTACCATTACCGACGAGGCTTTGCTGCAAGGCAGCCACGAAAACCTGTTGGTTGCTGTCAGTTCAAGCGATGAGCGCTTCGGCATCGCCAGCCTCGATATTGGTAGCGGGCGTTTTCTGGTACTGGAAGTCACAGGGCAAGACGCTCTACTCGGCGAATTACAGCGCTTAAATCCAGCAGAGTTACTGGTTAGCGAAAGTCTTGCTGAAAGCGGTCTGGTCGATAACTTTCAAGGTCTGCGCCGCCAGCCACTCTGGGATTTCGACATCGATACGGCCCGCACCAGCCTTTGTGAACAGTTTTCAACTCGCGATTTATCAGGTTTTGGCTGCGAGCAGCTCAACCTGGCGATAATGGCAGCGGGTTGCCTGCTCAACTACGCCAAAGAAACCCAACGCACAGCCATGCCCCATGTGCGCAGTATTCAGCATGAAAACCGTGATGAGAGCGTTATTCTCGATGCCGCGACACGACGCAACCTAGAGATCGACACCAACCCCAGTGGCGGACAAGAGCATACCTTGCTTGCAGTGATGAATAACACCGCCACTGCAATGGGTGGACGACTACTGCAGCGCTGGCTCAACCGGCCTCTGCGTCAGCTCGATACTTTACAAGCCAGACAACAGGCAATACTTGAACTGCAGGCCGACTACCACTACGAAGCTAGCGCCGATGCCTTAAAAAACATTGGTGATATCGAGCGCATTATAGCCCGTATCGCTCTGCGCTCGGCTCGACCTCGCGATCTCGCTCGACTTCGTGATTCACTGGCAATTCTTCCCAAGCTGCACACCACTCTTGCCACAAGCTCTGCCCCGCGTTTGACGGTATTGAGCACACAAATTTCCACCTTTCCCAAACTAGTGTCATTACTCGAGAAAGCCGTCATCGAGAACCCCCCAGTTGTCATTCGAGAGGGCGGTGTGATTGCCGAGGGTTTTGACAACGAGCTCGATGAGCTGCGCGCCATTAGCTCTAACGCAGGAGATTACCTTATAGCGCTGGAAAAGCGGGAACGTGAAGCCAGTGGTATCGCTACTTTAAAAGTAGGTTTTAACCGTGTGCACGGCTACTTTATTGAAATCAGCAAGGGCCAGGCCAACCAGGCACCCGCGCACTATATTCGTCGCCAAACGCTGAAAAATGCCGAGCGTTACATAACCCCAGAACTCAAAGGCTACGAAGACAAAGCCCTCAGTGCAAAAAGCCGGGCGTTGACCCGAGAAAAGGCCCTCTACGAAAGCTTGATCGACACACTCAATGAAGAGCTGGCACCACTACAGCAAAGTGTCAGTGCTATCGCCGAACTGGACGTACTGGTTAACCTTGCCGAACGCGCTGAAACATTGAACTTATCACCCGCACAGCTCTGCGAGGAACGCGGTATTCAATTTACCGATGGCCGGCATTTAGTAGTTGAGCAAGTGCTCGACAAACCTTTCGTCGGCAACGACCTGGAGTTCAACCCACAGCGCCAAATGCTAATTATCACCGGCCCCAATATGGGTGGTAAATCGACCTATATGCGCCAGGCTGCCCTGATTGTACTGCTCGCCCATATCGGTAGCCACGTACCAGCAACCGCTGCCCGTATCGGCATGGTCGATAGAATCTTCACCCGCATTGGCTCATCCGATGACCTCGCCGGCGGGCGCTCAACATTTATGGTGGAAATGACGGAAACTGCCAACATCCTCCACAATGCCACCCAGCAAAGTCTGGTATTGATGGATGAGATTGGCCGAGGCACCAGCACCTTTGACGGTTTGTCACTAGCATGGGCTTGTGCCACCCATCTGGCCGAACAGGTAGGCGCTTTTTGCCTGTTTGCCACCCACTATTTTGAACTCACCGCACTGGCCGAAACTATCGACAATGTAGCTAATGTGCATCTTGATGCCTCTGAATACAACGACGAGATCGTTTTTTTGCACCGTGTTCAAAATGGCCCGGCCAGCCAAAGTTACGGCATACAGGTCGCCCGTCTAGCCGGCCTGCCAAGCGAGGTCATTGACAGTGCTCGTCTAGAGCTCCAACGTTTGGAAAACCCCTCTAAATCCGCCAACATAAGCGAAACAGCACCGCCACCACTACAAAGTGATCTGTTCAGCGCAGCAGCGGATACGCGACTCTTCGCTGCACTCAGTGAAATCGAGCCCGATGACCTCAGTCCTCGGGCTGCTCTCGATGCTCTTTATAACCTAAAACTATTAAGTAAGGAAAAATAGACTGGGTTCTGACTGCAATCAGCCTCTATTTTCGGCTATAATCCGCCGCCTTTTCATACTTTAGCTCGATCAGGAGACCTCAAATATGACATTCATCGTCGGTGAAAACTGCATTAAATGTAAATACACAGATTGCGTGGAAGTCTGCCCTGTCGATTGTTTTTATGAAGGGCCAAACTTTTTAGTTATTCACCCTGACGAGTGTATCGACTGCGCACTGTGCGAACCCGAGTGCCCTGCCGAGGCAATTTTTGCCGAAGATGAAATTCCCGCAGGTCAGGAGGTTTTCTTTGAACTTAATACCGAGCTGGCCGATGTCTGGCCTAACATCACTATTAAGAAAGACCCTCCTGCCGACGCTCAAGAATGGGATGGCAAAAGTGGCAAACTGGAATTACTCGAACGCTAAACCACTCTCGCTCTCAGTTGACAATTAATTTTAGCTCTAACTTAAGCCTCGTCAAATAGCATATCGCTTTGTATGCCGAGCTTTTTCATGGTCGACTGAAGTTGGGCCAATATTTCAATCTGAATTTGCCTGACACGTTCTCGAGTCAGGCCCACCGCTTT
>JBFHDT010000115.1:0-6766 GCA_041584575.1 Porticoccaceae bacterium | reverse complement strand
TATATTTTTAGACGGGAGCACCTTTTCCAGGCGCTGGGCCAAAAGATCAAAGAGCTCGTTTTTCTCATCATTGCTTTGATAATTAATCGATGGGGCTGATTTTTGCTCGAAAACGGGTAATGTCAGATAAGCATGAATTTCGCTAGCATCAACCCCTTGATACCAGAGCTTCCTCTCCCTGTCCCGCGCCGATTTCGGCAACAACTGCAAAAAGGCTGTCTCAGCCTCCATACGCATAAAATCCATATACAGGCGCGTAAGCAACTGGTGTCCGGCATTGCCAAAAACATCATAGCCCGCCACCAATAGATAGTGGATGCGCTCAAGTAAACCATAGCCAATAAGCCACGCCGTTTTTGGTGTTTGACCAATCAAACCCTTTTCGACAGACGCACTGTCAAAGTGCCTGAATACCGTGAGGGCAGCGTTATCATTGGTCTTGTTACCATCCCAAATCAACTTTAAATCGATAGCGCTGGCAGGCAAGTGCTTGGCAAGATAGGCGCCCTGATCTTCCATTAATTTTTTCTGTTGTTCCTTGTAAGTGTTCCAGTGCTTGAGAGGGCGATAAATGTCACCAAGAGCAGCAGGCAAGGTTAAATTCCCTTCACGCGTGGTCTGGAAGTCGTCGAAAATCTCTAGCCGCTCTGGGTCCGGGTTGACAAAAAACACCCAAAAATTGTCCTGAATGACACTGAGTGCCACCTGCCCCCGACAAACAGTGCCTTTAATAAAGGCCATCACCGTAAACTGGGCTTCGTCGAGTAAAAACTGGTAGCGTGAGTGCACCGGCATGTCATCAAACGTCACAAAGGGATTGGACGCATACTCTGGCGCATAAGACGGGAGTTGCGTGACATCAAAAGGCTCATCGATAAATAACGATTGCCAGCGCTGCATACGTTGCTCGTCGAGCCGGTAGGGCATATGTGTTTTTGCCACTACAGTATGAAGCACCGGCTGGATACGATAATAAACACGCTCAACCCCTGGGTTATCGTAAGGGCGGCGCGTGGCAATATGTTGTATCGGCTCACCGGGGGGCGTCGCCGAGCGCACAAGGGTAAAAAATTGGCGCTGACTCAATTCTGGAATAAATAAATGGGCAAAATAGAGATGCTCAAAAATATAGCGACTAATCAACTGTTCTTTTAATGAATCGCCATTCAAAAAGTCCTCCCAACGTTTAATGCGGGCAATATAGTCCGACGACAAAGCTGGGCGAGGCGTGTAGAGCGCACCCTGTTCAAGCCATTTTTTTAGCACTACCTGCTCAGCATCCGGCAAACCCGGCAGGGCATAAGGCATCCCCCAGAGTGGGTGATTACGAGCAAACTGACTGAAGGTTTCATCTCTGACGCACGACTGCTCACGCGATAGTGACAGGTCAAAGCTGTCCGGTAGTTGTTTTACAGCGGGCAAAGGGTTTTTTTCTTTTAAGGCCAACATGCGATACATAACGCTGGCCTCTCGGTTGGCCTCAGCAGTATCTTCTCGCTCATTCAACACCGGATAAAAGCCTTTCTCTCGCCATTCTCTGGTGGAGTGAGCGTCTTCAAAAATACGAGTAGGCGGCGCTGCTGTAAGTCGCGCAGCGTAAACCTTCTCGCTGCTAGCCCCACGTTCAATGCCTTCAATGGAACTCATTTTTAACTGGCAAGAGGCGTCATAACAGCCGTGGCAAACGACACAGCGTTTTTCCAGAACAGGTTTTACTTCAGACCAATAATCGATAGTGCCGGGTGGTAACACGTCGACCACTCGGTTCTTCACTTCACTCTTTCCGAAATGCCTTTCAAATTGCAGCGTGCCAATGGCCGTACAGCCACCGAGCAGTACAACGATAAGCAGCCAGTATCTTTTGTTGATCAAAACCAAGTACCTACTCCCCTATAAGCTGATATTACGGCACTAAACCTGCATGTTACTTACAGTGGAAACATAACCTAGGAATAAGACCAGTTTTCTGACGTCGGGCGACAAAAAAAATGCCTGACTGACACATTTGGTCAGGCTGAAATATTATGAACAACTTTGATAGCGACACCATTCAATTCGTCATCGCCCACACTCTGCAAATTCTCGGTGAGAATTCTACGGCTGCCGTAAAACTCCTCGAACTGACTGCAAGTTTACAAGCCCAACACTATGCCACAAAGCCGCAAAGTGGACTGGGGCTTTACAGAATCGAGCCCAGCGCTCACCTGGAAATATGGGATGGGTATCTCGCGTTTAAGCCCGATTTGGCGAGTACGGTTCGCGGCCTGGCTTCCCAAAAGGCTTTTTTGCAGAACCCACACCTCGAGCTAGCGACCAACCTAGGCTACTCAAGCGCCATCGCCTGGGTGATTTATCAGCGCAGCGAATTGACACTACCGGACGCGGAAGACCAGCAGGCCTTGACCGCCTGCTGGACAAGGTATTTTGCTGATAGCGCTAAGCCCGCGTCACAAAAACCAGTGGCAGGAGCCCACTCACCAGTCCACAGCAAAGACAACACGGTTAATTCTCCCGCAGCACAGGTTACAGCCGTTTGAGACTACGCCACCTCAACTCGATCCACCTTTTGAAAGCCTCGCGGCAACTTATTACCGCGCCTACCGCGCTCACCAATATAATGCTCTAAGTCTGAAAACTTCACATTGTGGTGGCGTTTACCCGAATAAATAACCAGGCTCTGCCCCTCTGCCACCACCGCAATAGTGAGCATAAACTCCTCTCTAGCCTGCAACCGTGAGGTGGGGATGTTAATAATTCTGTTCCCTTTACCCCGCGCTAACTCAGGCAACTCTGTAAGCGGAAAGGCTAGCATGCGTCCTTCATTGCTAATCGCGACAACGAATCCACCTTCAACATTCACATTGGCAATGGGTGGCAGTATTTGTCCGCCTTTTGGAATACTAATAAGTGCTTTGCCCGAGCGGTTTTTGGTGTAGAGGTCGGCCATTTTAGCCACGAAGCCGTAACCGGCATCGGTTGCCAACAGCACCCGCTGCTCATCATCACCCATCAGTAAGCCACAAAAACTCCCCCCCGATGGCACATTCAGCCGACCGGTTGCGGGCTCGCCCTGCCCCCGCGCCGATGGCAGGGTGTGAGCTGGGAGGGCGTAACTACGCCCGGTGGAGTCGAGCAGTATCACGTGCTGATTGCTACGTCCCTGCGCCGAGGTAAAGAAGGTATCTCCGGCCTTATAATTCAGGCTGGCGCCATCCACTTCGTGACCCTTAGCGGCACGAATCCATCCCTTCTCCGAAAGTACCACTGTCACTGGGTCGGCACTGAGTAGATCCGCTTCGTTAAAGGCCTGAGCCTCGTCACGTTGCACCAATGTTGAACGCCGCGCATCGCCAAACTCCTCCGCGATGGCCTCCAGCTCTTTGCGCACCAGGGTTTTTAAGCGCCTGTCAGAGCCGAGAATTTTTTCCAGACTATCGCGCTCAGCACTGAGCTCATCCTGCTCGGCACGAATTTTAAATTCTTCGAGCTTGGCCAGTTGACGCAAGCGTAAATTCAAAATCGCCTCGGCCTGGATATCCGAGAGGTCGTAGCGCACCATCAATTCATGCTTGGGGTCATCTTCGTGGCGAATAATGGCAATCACTTCGTCAATATTAAGAAAGGCCGCCAGCAGGCCATCGAGTATGTGTAACCGAGCCAGCACCCGCTCAAGACGGTATTCGAGACGGCGACGCACCGTGGCGATACGAAATTTCAACCACTCGCCGAGGATGATGTTCAGCGGTTTAACGCTGGGGCGGCCATCCATGCCGATCATATTGAGATTAACCCGATAATTGCGCTGCAAGTCAGTGGTGGCAAAGAGGTGGTTCATCAAAGCGTCGAGATCAACCCGGTTAGAGCGCGGCACAATCACTAGCCGCGTGGGGCTTTCGTAGTCAGATTCATCCCGCAAATCAGCAACCATTGGCAATTTTTTAGCCAACATTTGCGCGGCGATTTGTTCAAGCACTTTTGCCGGTGAGGCCTGATGGGGCAAAGCGGTAATAACGATATCTCCATCTTCCTTTTGCCAAACACCGCGCATGCGCACCGAGCCGCGCCCGCTTTTATAGATGGCTAATATGTCCTCGGGTGAGGAAATAATTTCCGCCTCGGTGGGGTAATCCGGGCCGGGCAAATGAGCGAACAGATCCTCCACCGTCGCCCTGGGGTGTTCGAGTAAGTACACCGTGGCACTAATCAATTCACGCAAATTGTGCGGCGGAATGTCCGTCGCCATACCCACGGCAATACCGGTGGTGCCGTTGAGTAAAACATGGGGGACCTGGGCGGGTAGCACCTGGGGCTCTTCCAGCGAGCCATCAAAGTTTAGCTGCCACTCCACTGTGCCCTGACCCAATTCGCCCAGTAGTAAATCGGCGAACTTGTCGAGGCGGGATTCGGTATAACGCATCGCCGCAAAAGACTTGGGGTCATCGGGCGAACCCCAGTTGCCTTGCCCGTCGACCAGCGGGTAGCGATAGGAGAATGGCTGGGCCATCAACACCATGGCTTCGTAAGAGGCGCTGTCGCCGTGGGGGTGAAACTTACCAATCACATCACCCACCGTGCGCGCTGACTTTTTATGCTTGGCGGTGGAGCGCAAGCCCAGCTCGCTCATGGCATAGATAATACGTCGCTGCAC
Source organism: Porticoccaceae bacterium (assembly GCA_041584575.1). Taxonomy (GTDB): domain Bacteria; phylum Pseudomonadota; class Gammaproteobacteria; order Pseudomonadales; family Porticoccaceae; genus Reddybacter. Next base: position 2,118 of record JBFHDT010000115.1, on the reverse strand, counting down.
CGGCTTCAGGCCATCACTGATATGAGGCAGGGCGCGATCGAGAATCACGTACATGGAGTAGTCGAGATAGGCTTTTTCAGCGTACTCGCTAACCGGACGGCTTTCGGAAGAATCGATGTCAATTACGGTGTCTGTCATAAAAAAAGTCTTTAACGAAATTGTTTAAATAGAATGGACGACTAAGTTTAAGCCGTATCAGCGAGGTCACCTTTTTCTTCCAGCCAGGCTTTGCGGTCACTTGCACGTTTTTTGGCCAGCAGCATGTCGAGTAACTCCCGCGCATTGTCGGCATCATCAATGGTGAGGCGCACCAGGCGGCGTGTGTCGGGGTCCATGGTGGTTTCGCGCAGTTGAATAGGGTTCATTTCTCCCAGGCCCTTGAAGCGGGTAACCTGCACTTTTCCGCTCATTTTTTCGGCTTCAATTCTGTCCAGCACGCCCTGTTTTTCCTGCTCGTCGAGGGCATAAAACACCTCTTTACCAACATCAATGCGAAACAGTGGCGGCATCGCCACATACACATGGCCCGCTGCAACCAGGGGCCGAAAGTGGCGTACAAACAGGGCGCAAATCAAGGTGGCGATGTGGGCACCGTCGGAGTCCGCATCGGCCAAAATGCACACCTTGTGGTAACGCAAGGCACTGAGATCGTTGCTGTCGGGGTCGAGGCCAATAGCCACAGAGATATCGTGCACTTCTTGAGAAGCGAGAATTTGCTGACTATCGACCTCCCAGGTATTCAGGATTTTACCGCGCAGGGGCATGATGGCCTGAAACTCTCGACTGCGAGCTTGCTTAGCAGAACCACCTGCCGAGTCTCCCTCGACCAAAAACAACTCAGAGCGTTCGGGCTCACCACTGGAGCAATCGGCCAGTTTGCCCGGCAAAGCGGGGCCGGTGGTGACCTTTTTACGCGCCACTTTTTTACTCAGACGCATACGCCGCTGGGCATTGGCAATGCACAGTTCGGCCAGCTTCTCCGCTTCTTCGGTATGCTGGTTGAGCCATAAACTGAAAGCGTCTTTTACCACGCCAGAAATAAACGCCGCCGCTTCGCGGGACGACAGGCGCTCTTTAGTCTGCCCCGAAAACTGCGGATCGCGTAGTTTGGCTGAAAGCACGAAGCAGCACTTGTCCCAAATATCATCGGGAGTAAGCTTCACCCCCCGAGGCAGGAGGTTACGGAATTCACAAAACTCCCGTGTTGCCTCCAGTAAACCGGTGCGAAAACCATTAACGTGCGTGCCGCCCTGAGCAGTGGGAATTAAATTAACGTAGCTTTCTTGGGTAACCTCACCGCCCTCCGGTAGCCACTGTACAGCCCAATCAACCGCCGCCGCAGCGGCACTAAGGCTGCCTGTAAAGGGCTCTGCGGGTAACACCTCCCAGCCTTTAGTCGCGGTCTGTAAATAGTCGGACAAACCCGCTTCATAGAACCACGTTTCTCTTTCACCCGAGGCCTCGTCTGTAAACTTTACCTCAAGCCCGGCGCACAGTACCGCCTTGGCGCGCAATACATGCTTGAGCCGACTGAGGGAATATTTAACGCTGTCGAAATATTTTGGATCGGCGCGAAATTTTATCTCGGTGCCGGTATTACGCTTGCCGCAAGTGTCGATAACCTCTAGCTCGGAGGCTTTTTCACCATTGGCAAAACGCATGCAATAAACCTGGCCATCACGGCGAATACTGACTTGTAACTCCAGCGACAGGGCATTGACCACCGACACACCCACCCCGTGTAGGCCTCCGGAAAACTCGTAACTATCGCCGGAAAATTTGCCACCGGCGTGAAGCGTGGAGAGTATTACTTCGACCCCTGGCAGGCCCTGTTCGGGGTGAATATCAACCGGCATGCCCCGGCCGTCATCACCCACTGTGATGGCACCGTCTTTATGCAAAATGACGGTAATTTTACGGGCAAAACCGGCCAAGGCCTCATCGACACTGTTGTCGATCACTTCTTGTGCCAAATGATTGGGCCGCGTGGTGTCGGTGTACATGCCCGGGCGTTTGCGCACGGGGTCGAGGCCGGTTAAGACCTCAATGGAGTCTGCGTTGTAGTCACTCATCTTTTAATGTCAGGCCTTATAGCTGCTGAGAGCATTTTGCGTTAAT
>JBFHDT010000114.1:0-6769 GCA_041584575.1 Porticoccaceae bacterium | reverse complement strand
GGTCAACATGCTGGTCGATGCAGCTGCCACCCACCTGTGCCTGAACCCCGGCCAGTTTGACGTCATGGTGATGGAGAACATGTTTGGCGATATTCTGAGTGATCAGGGCGGCGGCTTAATTGGCTCGCTGGGCTTAATGCCCTCGGCTTGTATTGGCGATGGCAAGGCTTACTACGAGCCGTCACACGGTTCTGCCCCCGACATCGCCGGGCAAAATATTGCCAACCCTTATTCGATGATAGGCTCGGTGGCGATGATGCTGGAATACAGCTTTGGCATGGTCGACGAGGCCAATCAAATATGGGCCGCCATGCAGGGCGTGTTTGCCGATGGCTACACCACCCCCGACTTAGCGCGTGACGGTAGTGACGAAAAAGTCATTGGCACCGATGCTTTTGGTCAGCGAGTGGTCGATAAATTAGGCGCCATGTAAACAACACAAATCGTTAAATTGCCATTGATGGCATAGGGAGAAGTCGATGAACACACATTTTGATGTTGAACCATTAACACCTTTTATTGGCAGTAAAATAACCGGGCTTGACCTCTCCCAACCAATACCCCCCAACACCCTCACCGACCTGCGTAAAGTTTGGTTAGAGCGCAAAATGATTTACTTCCTCGATCAAACGCTGACCCCCGATGAGCAACTGGCTTTTACCCGTCAGTTTGGCGAAGTCAACAAATACCCCTTCCTGAACGGCATTGAAGGCAACCCACTAGTCGCCCCCGTGCTGAAGTTGCCCGAGGAGACCATCAACTTTGGCGGTGTGTGGCACTCTGACACAACCTACCTGGAAACACCCGCAGCCGGTGCTAGCCTCTATGCTCTGGAGCTACCCCCAGTGGGCGGCGATACGATTTTTTGCAATATGCAAACGGCTTATGAAAGTCTTGAGCAAGAAATAAAAGATCAGATCGACGGGCGCAAAGCTTACTTCACCTCGGGTAAAGCGGCGGTGTCAAAAACCCGTATGCCCCGCCTTTCCGACTGCGGCGATTCATCGGCCCCGGAAGTGTTTACCAATATTCATCCGGTCGTGCGCACTCACCCCGAAAGTGGTGAAAAAACGCTTTTCGTCCACGAAGCCCATACCGTGCGCTTTGAGGACAGCACAGAAGAGGAAAGCGAGCCCCTCTTAAACCAGCTTTATATGCATGCCCGTAAACCTGAATTTCAGTGTCGCCTGCGTTGGAGCAAGGGCATGGTGGTGCTGTGGGACAATCGCTCAACCCACCACTACCCTATCAACGATTACAACGGTTATCGCCGCTTGCTGCACAGGGTTTCTTTGAAAGGCGACCGGCCCGTTTAAAGCAGGGCTATTTAATCGATAGTCTTTGACGGTGCCCCTGTTTTAAGGGCGATGGTTAATTAATCGTCGGCAAAAACATAACGATCTCGTCCCGCCGCTTTACCCTCGTAAAGCGCATTGTCGGCACGTTCAACAACTTGCTCTATAGTTTCGCCCTTCTTGACTCGCGCAAGACCCAGGGTGACAGTCAATAGCAGCGGGGCTCCATCGGGGATGGGTACTCGCATATTGCGCACTGCTTCAAGTAAACGCTGTGTGGGTATTTTCATCGACTCAGGGCTATCAGCCTGCATTAGCAGCAGAAACTCTTCCCCCCCATAGCGATAAAGATATTCGTTACTACGCACCATGGTTTTTAAGGTATCGGCAAGGTGACGCAATGCCACATCACCGATGGAATGACCGTAGTTATCATTAACGGCTTTGAAGTGATCAACATCAATCATCACTACATAGAGCAGCCTTTTATTGCGGTCGCAGATTTTCAACGCCCGGGAAAAATCATCTTCCAGGTTATAGCGCAGGGGTAAATCAGTGAGAGGATCCTGACGTACTGACTCCACGAGTAGCTGCGTTTTAAAATCAGCGAGACGCTCAATCAGCTCAGACTGCGCCTGTTCAAAGGCATCAAGATAGTCACTTTGCCCGGGCTTGTTCGCCAGTATATCGCTGCAAATAGCGCGAATGGCATCGTGCATGTCTTGATGTACGCTTTCTATCCTATCAACAGCCTGAAAATTGCGGTCTGCAAAATGTACTTTATTCGCACCAAACCAGGCGCCAAAGTCACACAGAGTATGAGCTTGAGGAGATAACACATCGTCGCCGGGAGAGTCTCCCAGCACAGCGCAACGAAAGACCCGTTGCATCAAACCCAAATGCCCACCCACCGCAGTATCGAACTGACTGACAAGAAGATCTACATCCGGAGAAACGTCAGTCATTTATGACACCCATAGCTTGTTTTAGCTCGACCCACTTAGTATAGACTTCTCGCTATTACCTTAGTCAAATTTAAAAAAACAGCTACTGGGGCCAGTTCGAGCTAGTGTATTCATAACGGGCACAAGCCGGTATGAAAATATTCAGCTTCTATTTTTCAACTGTGCCAAACACTAAATGACCCGCTTTATTCTGTGCGGCAATGCGCGCGGCGATAGTAGGGCTAACCGTCATTGAGCGCTCACTGGGAAAACGTTCGGCTAACAGCGCGGGGCGCAAATAATATTCTTCCGGCGAGTTAACCATCGATTGGCTTTGTTGGGGGTATTTCAACCAGCGCCGGCGCATAAAATCGGGCGTAAAGGCTGCCAAATCTTCTTCTGTCCATTCCTGCATTAAATGCGCGTCGTGCAAGCTGTAGCTCATTAAATCGAGCTCGGCATCATAATAAACAACCAGGTTACTGGCGAAACCTTCACCGTTAGGCAGCGCTTTATTCTCCTGCTGGGCAATACGCACCTCTATCATTTTCAACTTACCCTCTTCATCAAAACGCTCGATTCGTAAAGGGTAGAAATAATATTGGTCAAGCCAGTAAATAACCTTCGACACCTTGAAGTCAGGCAGCCAGTCTTGTTTTGGCGTGCCAACCACAACAAAGCAATTGACGCCGCCATCCTTTGTATAAAAGGGGTAACGCTCTCGCATCAATTTAATGGAGTCTGTGGCGACATCATAAAAACGACCGTTAGGCTCAGCCAAGGTAATTGTTTTTCTATTCGTAGGAAAGCGAACGGTCTCGTGTAGTGTATCTGCACCCATTAAACGCCAGTCAAACTCCCAGGCTTCCAGGCCCAGAATATCGTCAAAGGATTGCGCAACACCGGGAAAGGGGGTTTCCCGTCGCGGTGGCGGTTGCCGCCTAACTCGACGCAAAGACGGCGTATACGCAAAATAATCTAACTTGGCTGGCGACTCTAAACCGGTACGCCGCAACACCCACATTTCCTGCACACCATCATCTTTCGGCGGATAGGTATAGTAGTACATGTGTCGGGAATAGGCTTCGCCAGGTTTTTTGGCAATTTGACTGGCGGCGTTGGGCGCATCCATTTCATCGACCATCGCCACGGTCACACCCTGGGTTAAATAGCCCTCTTTGGTAATCGTGCCAAAAGCATCGGCCATAACATGAGACCAGCGCGCCGCGTGAGTAAAGTTCATTGCCCTAAACCCCATCTCCTCTGCCGTATACGGCGCTGTAAATGGGTAGGGCTCGGCGGGTAGATAAGGGACTTTTTTATCGCGAGGGGTGTTGGGCCTCAGATCAATCCGCTCCCGTTCCCAGGGCGTCAATTGATCGAGTGTGCGCCAGCTTTGCCTACCAGAATTTTCCGTATCACCACTGGCCAAGCCAGAAACCGACAACAGACTAAACACAGCGCAAGCCGATAACGCACGCATAAATATTAACGAGCAGTTAAAATTCATACTGCAGCTCTACACCGATATTGTCGTACTGATGAAACTGGCCGTACAAATCATCGTCATTACCGCCATGGTAATCGGTATAAATCAAACTGCCATTAACGAAGGGAGAGATTTCATAGCTCGCCATCAGTTTGGTTTTTGTGCCCTGATAATCTCTATTAGAACCACTCATATAAGGCGTTATCGTCGCGCTTAGCATTAAGCGATCACGGGTACGTTGTACCGGACGGGAGATAAAAAACACCGGGGCAAAATTCCATTCATCACCAATGGCACCACCATAGCCAACACCCAAACCTTCATGCCAGTCAAAGGTGTAATAAAACGAGGGTTGAAAAATCACTGATACTTTAGAGGGGAAGGCAAATTCAAATGCCAGCGCTGCTCGCAACGTATCGTGTTCACTAATACCATTGCCACTGCCGCCTGCCCGCACAGCGGCAAGATTGCGATAGTCGATGAAATTAGCATCTTTGGTGTATAGCGCTTCGGCACGCAAGACCACTGGCAAAGTACCGATCAACGGCACACCTTTAGCCACCCAGGCATAATCTGATGTCACACCAAAGTGATGGAGGCGTTCGTGCTCGGGCGTAATAATCAAATGATCACCACTACCATCGGTAAAACGTCCGGTGACAAACGGAGAGGCATCCCGCTCCCAGGCGTAGTAGTAAACCAGCCCCCAGGTGAGCGCCCCGCTGGCGATATCGAGCCGCGCCGCTATTTGATGATCACTCAGGTGCGTCCAATCTGGACGCTTGGTTTGTAACACTCTATCACCCGCCGCATCGCTGCGATTATTCAACAGAGCATTGCTATTTCGCGCACTCTCGTCGCCAGGGGGAAGCAGCGGAGATTGCCAGGGAGATCCGTAGGCTGGATTAACGTTGGCCTCAAAATCGGGTATCCAAAGTACATTTACGGAAACATCATCAAAGTAATAGGTCAGATTCGCCATCCACATCGGCAAGCGACGCACTTCATAGTCAGCTGCCTCTAGCTGAACCGATTCGCGAAAGTCCATAGAATTAATAATATCGATAAACTGCCCGTCCATCTTACCCCAGGCAATTTGCTGCTTACCCAACACCACATCGAGTTTTGAGGTGCGATAAGACACGTACAGCTCACGGGCAATGCGGTCGAAGGTATTGTATTTGTAATAACTATCATCCACACGCTTGGCGTAAAGACCATCGCCACCATCGACATCGTAAACTGAGTCGTACATGAAGTGATTGATACTGGTTAACTCAAGATTGGGTGAAAAGCGATAAGAGGCGGCAACTTCAACAAGCGTTTGCATTTGCAGACCGCGATAATCACGATCGCGAAAGCCGATATCTTCATCGTCGTGGACAAGATAGTCGGACCAGTGCGTAATAGTGCCATTAAGGCTCAGACCCGGCACCGTGCGTTCTACGGGCTTGGTTAAATATTTACCGCCAGGATCGAAGGTGGCCATAGAGCGGTCAAAAGCGGCAAAGTCATCTTTCGCCAAAACGGCGGCGGGCAGTATGCAGCACACCACCAGCGCTCCCACCATGTTTACTGGGTGTTGAAACACCTTAATTATTACGGAAGATACAACACGGCTCGCAGGCTCAACAACCACGTCAAGCCAATTCTGACAGACAACACGCATTTGATTCATCTCATTAACCCTCCTTACGAGCCAAGTTGTCTCGCGGCGCAGTTAAACAATATCTGCCGAGCAAATGGAAACAGAAAAACGGAGGAGTATAAAAATCTTATAGTTGCGAGCCATCTTATGGTTTAGCCTACCATTAAGCAAACCGATCGAGATCGGTCAAAGTTATTTACGGTTTACATTTACATTGAAGGCTGCGAATCTATGGGCCCTGATAAAATCGTCACACAAAAAAACTTTCTAATAAAAGGAGTCGAGAGCATGTCTGACAGCAAATACGAAGGCCTACAAATTGCGAACCCACTCACCCTCGAGCCCGAGTGGTTAGCCAAAGTTCAGGAAGAGATTTTTGATCCCGAGCGCGTCATTATCGACACCCACCACCACCTGTGGTCAGAAGCCGGGTTAATCCCCTATTCACTGGATGACTTTTTGGCCGACACCGGCAGTGGCCACAATGTAGTTAAAAGCGTGTTTATGGAGTGCCACTCCAACTATTACACCGACGGACCCGAGCACCTGCGCTCACTGGGTGAAGTGGCCTACATCACCGAACTCGCCGACCGCACTGCCGCAGACACCACAGGCCAGGCCGAAATCGCCGCACTAGTTACTGCCTTTGACCTGCGCCAGGGCGACGGTGTTGAAGACCTGGTAAACCTCCATCGGGAAGTCAGTAAAGGCCGCTTTCGCGGTATTCGTCAAGCGCTCGCCAACGCTCGACCCGGCGAAGGCCTTGTGCTTGAAGCCGCCAGCCCGAAGGATATTCAGCAAGATCCCGACTTTATTAAAGGCATGCGCATACTTGGTAAAATGGGCCACAGCTACGAGTCATGGCACTACCACTACCAGAACCCTGAATTTGCCGAACTGGCTCGCACCGTGCCCGAAACCACCATGGTGCTCGACCACATCGGCACCCCCGTCGGCACGGGTATTTACGCCGCCAAACGCGATGAAGTTTTCGAAGAGTGGAAAAAAAGCATTGCTGAAATTGCGGCCTGCCCTAACACCATCGCTAAACTTGGTGGCTTCTCCATGCCCGACAATGGCATGGGCTGGGCCGGTCGCGCCATGCCGCCAAGCTCTGACGAGGTAGTAGCCGCCCAGGCGAAGTATTACCTGTATGTGATCGACTGCTTCACGCCCGAGCGCTGCATGTTTGAAAGTAACTTCCCGGTCGACAAGCTGGAGCTGTCCTACCAGGTGTACTGGAATGCGATGAAGAAAATCGTTAAAGATTTTTCTGAAGACGAAAAGAACGCCATGTTTTCTGGCACTGCGACTCGCGTCTACAAGCTGTAAAAGCAACGAACAAAGCGCACACCATTGTAGAGGGAGGGCCCATGGCTCTCCCTCTTTTTTT
>JBFHDT010000113.1:0-6782 GCA_041584575.1 Porticoccaceae bacterium | reverse complement strand
GGTGTGTACACCGCGTCCGAGTACTCTGATGCGATCTTCCAGAAAGTCGATGCCAGAGAGAATGATGACGACCAAAATGGCCAGCTTAATAGCGGGTAGAAGGTGCTCGGAAGCAATCATCACCCCCAGGGCGGCTAATACCCAAATTGTTGCAGCGGAAGTAACCCCTACCACGGCCCCATCTTTAGCCAGCATCACCCCTGCGCCAAGAAAGCCTATACCGGTAATAACCTGGCCCACCACTCTCGACGGATCAACCGTATCACCCTGCATCATTGCGGCTGTTGCCAGGAATAGGTAGGTGCCCAGAGTAATCAGGCATGAGGTTCTTATCCCCACAGGTTTGCCACGAAGCTGACGCTCGAGCCCAATAATGGCGCCGCAAAACATAGCCGCACCGATGGCGTGCCAGTGATAAGGCGTTATATCTAATAAATGGCTTGCGTTCATTTGTGGATGTCTACCTAATAGTGGTGCTAAACGCAGGGACTTTAAACGTAAGGGCGCTAAATGTTGAGTCTATTTTCGCAGCTTTTTGGTGGTGTGTGACATCAATTTGTCGACATTATGACTACTTGTGGGTCGGCTCAAGTCCGGCGTTATTATAAATTCCTGATTTTTTTATCAGGGTATCTGAAGAGGCTCGAATAGCCTGCGCGCTATCCATCGTCAGTGCTTTTGTTAAGAATGCTTCGGCGTCTTTAATACTCGTGGTTCTCACCAAATATTTTATTAAAGGCAATTTAGCGGCGCTCATACTTAACTGTCTGATACCCATGCCCAAAAGCAGCAGTACGGCTGTGGGATCTGAGGCTATTTCTCCGCACAGGCTCACGGGTAGTTGGCAATCTCGGGCAATATGCACGATGCGTTGTATTTCGTGAATCACTGCGGGGTGCAGTGGGTCATAGAGCTTGCCGACCAGGGGGCTGTTGCGATCGAGAGCCAGCAGATATTGGCTCAAGTCGTTGCTGCCAATAGAAATAAAATCCAGCTTGTCACGCCAGAAAGGGAGTAGGGAAATACTACTCGGCACTTCTAGCATAATACCCAGGCGGGGACGGCAGACTAATTCGCCCTCGACCAACAATTGCTGAAGTGATTCGTCGAGCAATTCAATACATCGATCGAGTTCGCTCGTTGAGCCAATCATGGGTAATAGCAGATGTACGTTATCGCGTCCGGCTGCGGCTTTCATGATTGCTCGAAACTGGGTCACTAATAGTTGCAGGTTGTCGAGGGTGAAACGGATGCCGCGCCAGCCCAGCGCGGGGTTTTCTTCGTCAACAATCGGCAAATAGGGCAGTGGTTTGTCAGCGCCAATGTCCAGCGTGCGAATATACACCGGCTTGTTCGGATACGCGTCAATCACTTCTCGATACACCACGACCTGCTCAGTTTCCGAGGGCAGACTTTGGCGTATCATAAAAGGGATTTCGGTGCGGTAGAGACCGATACCTTCAGCACCCTGCTTTAGCCCTGGCATTAGATCTGCGTGCAGACCGGAGTTAGCTAGCAGGGCCACTTTAATGCCATCGGTCGTTATTGCGGGGAGATTATTGTCTGCTTCCAGACGCTGTGAAAAAGTCAGTCGCGCCTTGATCACACTTTCATATTCGGCGATGACGGCATTGCTGGGGGCAATAACGATTTGAGCATTATCACCATCGACAACTAATTGTTGCCCTGTCTGAAGCTCTACCGCCCCCACACCCATGACGGCCGGAATACCCAGGGCGTTGGCGAATACGGAGATATGTGACAGGGCCGCACCTGCAGAGCAAACAATACCTGCCAGGCGTGCGGCTGGCAGGCTAACAATATCTGAAATACTTAATTGATGGCCCACCAATATAATGGCAGAGTTATCATCTTCCACTTCTGGCACAGTGTTTTTATTACCGCACCAGGTTAAGTATATTTTATCGCCGAGCTGCTCAATATCTTCATGACGAGCACGAAGATAGGGGTCGTCCATTGCTTTAAACAAGTCAGAAAAATAATTGACGGTCTGCCTGAGAGCCCAGGTTAGGTTTTTCCCTGTTTTAATCACATCAGTTATTTGCGTACCAAAGCCCGGGTCTTCGAGTAATAGCTGATAGGCGTCGATAACCGCTGCAAGATTGTCCCCCAGGCTTTTTTCGACAAGCTGTCTTTCGTGTTTTAGCGCCTCGATAACCGCTGACTTTAACTTGAACCACTGAGCGAGTTCGGCGTCGATGTTGTCGTTATTCGACTCTTTAACAGCATTAAGCCCAGCTGCTTGTCGTACACTGGCTTTGCCAATGGCGATACCGGGTGCGCCACTGATACCACCGCGATAATCGTTCAGTAAAGGTTTTGCTTGCTGGGCTGTTTTTATGGGTAAAGATGCCAATAACAGCGCCAGGTGGGTAGCGAGGGTCGTTAAAAACGCTTCCTGTTCCGTTGCCAGAGACTCGGCGCGACGGCTCTGTACGACGAGTACACCTATGACCTCTCCTCGATGTACCAGGGGTACGCCGCAAAAACTGTGGAACTGTTCTTCGTTGGAACCGGCGACAAAATAATAGTCGGGAAGCGAGGCTGGATTAATGACATTAATACTGTGGCGAGATTGCGTCACGCGCCCCACCAGGCCCTGGTTAGCGGGAATAATTATGGGGTGCCCCTTTGCCAGGCCATGGCTGGCGACAAGCTCCATATCTTTATCGGCGTTTTGTCGGTACAGACTGCAAACGTCAGTGGCGATTACGTCGCTGACAGCATCGACAATGAGCTGCACATGCTCTTCGGTGCTTTCTGCGAGAGCGGCACCTTGAATAATGCGATTGAGTTCTAGTAACGAGGTTTTAGGCATTGTGTATCTACTGGTGGCATTAAGCGGCAAGTGCATTACTGGTGCTTACTATTGTAAACGCCGAGAGGAATTGAATAACTGAGAAACTTTCGTGATTGTTGGGCTTTTTCAGCAGTGATGCAAGGTGGTGAGTAATTTTTTTGCTAAGTATGATTTTACGGAAGATAGCGCTGAAACAAACCCTATTGCTGGCATTTTACTGTGGAAAGTGAAAGCGTTAATTAGCTTGTGTAGTTTGAAAAAATTAAAGCTGGTACGCCGCTTAATTGCGGATGCTGGCCAAATGTACGGCCGCAGGCAGGGTAACGCTTCATACCGGTTGCATGCGACAGTTCTGGCTTCGGCAAATTCTTCTCTTAATCCGCCCACTCAGCCGGAGCGAGATCCTCTTAGCGCCTGGCCGAAGAGCCCCTAATCTTTCAGGATTTACGTGTTGGGTCTGCTGGGCCTATTGAGTTGCTTACTTCCAAAATTTCAAATGTCGCGCAGACCTAGTGACTTCGTCTCTGGAGCACTGCCAATCCTCGTTACTTTCTATCGCCTCTAGTATCCAGCTGGTGATAGCTGTTTTGAAATATAGGATTTTAGTGGCAACCTGTATGGCGGATTGCACGTCTATTGTTCTAGAGTACGCCACACAGCTGGGTGATGCTGTGATCGATGGTAAACATGGTCTCGTAGAGCAATACATCACGGCTTTTGTAGAGAAAAATGCCCCTACCATAATCAGTAGGTGGTTGTAGCCGCTCAGTATGTGTTTGGCGCCGATGTTCAGATAAGGGATGAGCTGAACATCGGCAATCCCGTCTACCAAACTAATCGCTTGGTTTAAGAATAAAAAAGTTATCCGACACGTTGGGGGCATTGGGTCCGCGGCCACATCAGTCGTCCTAATTTGGGCAAATACACGCTCGACTTCTGGATGGGTTTTAATGCATGCATCAAGTGTTTCCTGCCGGCCTTTTAAACAGCAGAGCAATGGTCGCTGGAAAAAAGTGAGGGAGATTACGGCTGGGCTGAATAGGGCAATAACCACAGTGGTGGCCGTGGAATGAAACATTTTCCCTCAATCCCTTCGAGTGTAAACATGCGCAGGTAAACGGTTGTGATAATGCCCCCTAAGCGACTGTCTCCAAACCCTTATATCGATGTCAATGACATCACAGATGTCGATGTTGCAGTACTAACCGAGGAGGGACATTCTGGCGAGATATATGAAGTCACTAGGCCTCGTACGTTGACCTTCATCGAGCTGGTGCGGGAGGTTTACCAAGACTCCGGTCGTGAGGTTCAGTTTGTTCAGACCCCTAAAGAGAGGTTAGCTGAGCTCATCGCCGAATCGTGAGCGCGGGATGACATCGTGTTGCTATTGAGCCACTTGTTTGAAACGGTCTTGGATGCTTGCAACACCTATATCAACAAAAAGTTCGCCCTGTTTTTATTAAGATTTGAGAGGTCACCTATAGAGAATTGTATTTTGGACATTTCATAGGGTTGACTAATGCTATGAACAGGCGCTTTTTCCGACACGGCGTGAAGGCACGTGTCAGCTTCATTGGCTTGTGTGGGGCGTTCAAGGAAAATCACTAGAACTCCGTAATGTTATGTTGTAACATTGTGTTTAAAGCAAGAAATACTCGCTCTGCAGCAGAGGCTCTGAACTGATGAGAAAACGTCTACCTAACGTCGTCGCGTTAACTATCGCTTGCGTTGTTATGGCACCGCTCGCGTGTGCGGAAGAGGGTGTTGCCAGTTTAGAGGCTCACGTGCATGGCCTCTCGGAGCTGGCCATAGCGATGGAGGGTGAAAGCCTTGAAATTCAATTTACCTCTCCAGCGATGAATTTGGTGGGTTTTGAACATATTGCTAGCTCGGCAAAAGACAAATTAGCAATCGAAAATGCGGCGTCGATGTTACGTCAGCATGAATCACTTTTTGTGTTTGCGGGCAACCGTTGCGATCACATGAGAACGTCGATAGATCTGGCAAGTCTCATCGAGCGTGATGAACGCGAACAAGCCCATCAACAGACCTCGACTGAGCATAAAAGTGATGATGGACATGCAATAGAACATGAAGAGCATGCTCCAAACGACAATCACAGCGACGTTGTTGCCAACTATAAATACCGCTGTGAAAACGTTGTCGAATTGTCTGGGATAACTGTCGATTTGTTTGAGATGTTCCCCGGTATCCATAAAATTAATACTGTGTGGATCAAGCCAATACAGCAGGGAGTGGTAACGCTGACACCGAGTCAGCGTATTGTCGAATTTAGGTAATTCTTATGAATAATATTCACGGCATCATTGAGCAAGCAGAACAGCAATGTAAAACCCATCGCACCCGTTTAACAGAAAAAAGAAAGCAGGTATTGAGCGGTCTTATTGAATCTGACAAAGCCCTTTCCGCTTATGAATTAATCGATTTTTGCAAAGAAAACTACGGTTTGAATATATCCGCGATGTCGGTTTATCGCATTTTAGAATTTCTGGAAGGTGAGCACTTGGCGCACAAGCTCAAGCTGGCCAATAAGTACGTCTCGTGCGCACACATTAGCTGTACCCATGCTCACGGAGTCGCGCAATTTTTAATTTGCAGTGAATGTAGCAAAGTTAAAGAAGTTTACATCAAGCCAACCACAATGGCCGACCTTCAAAAAACTGCACAAGACGCTGGGTTTATGCTGATAGGCCCCGAGTTAGAAATGAACTGTCTGTGTGATGACTGCCTCGCACAAGTAGCTTAACTAAATAGGAGAAGTTTTTTGTGAATACGACACAAGCAGCAACGGATAAATTTGCTATTGGCTTATCACTGGGATGTGCAATACATTGTCTAGCGCTACCAGGCCTGTTGGCATTGCTGCCGAGTATGACGGCATTGCAACTGGATAATGAGGTTTTTCATTTCTGGATGCTTGTTGCCGTAATCCCCACCAGTATTTATGCCTTGACGTTGGGATGTAAACAACACAAACGCTATCGGCTACCTATCTTAGGGGTTATCGGCTTAGGGCTACTTGTTGCGGCACTGGCGTTAGGAGAAGACCGAATTGGTGAGGCCGGTGAAAAAATAATGACGGTTATTGGGGCCAGTTTGGTTGCGATTGGACATTGGTTTAATTATCGCCTTTGTCATGCACAAAAGCATGAACACTGTTCCTGTCCTGGCTAACGATCAGTAGACATCATTGATAATGAAACGCGACTATTTCATTGCTCTGGAGAAACTCAACAATAACAGCACACTGCCATTACCTGATGTTATTGAGCAACTCGCCTTTAATGAGCAAGGTTTAATTCCTGTGATTGTTCAAGATGCAAACAGTCAATCCATACTGATGTTTGCCTGGATGAATAAAGACGCGCTCGAGAAGACACTTGCGACCAAGCGCATGACTTACTGGTCGCGATCTCGACAAAAAATGTGGGTCAAAGGTGAAACCAGCGGCCATAGGCAAAGTATGGTCTCTATGTCATTCGATTGTGACGGCGATGCTATTCTCTGCCAGGTCGTGCAGCAAGGCGTGGCTTGCCATACGGGTAGGCAATCGTGTTTTTATTTGCAAACCGAGGTAGATAAGCAGCGTGTTTTGGTAAACGGGGATCATGTCTGATTATCTCAGCAACACTCATAAGGTAGGCTTGAGCATTAAGCTAAGCTGCAGTAGATAAGGTTATGTCGCAGCTTCGGGGCGCCCTTTGGTGACAAGTGTTTTCTTAACAAATTAAAAAAATGCCTGGCCAATTTCTATCAGGTGTTTGTAGCGATGCTATGTCTTTTAAAAAGCTGCCTGACATGCCGCTGTACACTGCTCGATAATTATCGGTCTTTTAACAACCTATCTTTCAATCTTTTTATTTAGGCATAACCTATCATGCAAGCACTTAAAATACTTCCCGATATTACCAAGAGCCGTACGGAAACAGAAAATTACACG
>JBFHDT010000112.1:0-6806 GCA_041584575.1 Porticoccaceae bacterium | reverse complement strand
TGAGGGTAGCGAACAGCTTGAGGCCTTTCGTAATGCTGTCGCCACATTGAACGAGAAAATTAAAGCGGCGGAACTTGAGCTAGACACATTTGATAAAACGCGCCAGCCGGCCGATGAGCAAGCAGAACAAAACGAGGAAACACACTAATGGTCCTCGCTCGCAGTAGCTCACCTCACGCCCACGGCCCTCGCTCAACCCAATGGTTGATGCAGCAGGTGCTCCTCGCAACGGTACCCGGCTTGATCGTACTCACCAGTTTTTTTGGTATCGGCAGCCTCCTTAACATTCTTATTGCCAGCATCACCGCCATTGGCTGTGAAGCCGCTGTGCTAAAACTGCGCAATCGCCCCATTGGCTTTTACCTGCGTGATTACAGCGCTCTGGTTACTGCTGTCTTACTCGGCCTCGCCCTGCCACCACTCGCACCGTGGTGGTTAACGGTCATCGGCACGGCCTTTGCCATTATTATTGCTAAGCACCTCTACGGTGGCATGGGTTACAACCCCTTTAACCCGGCGATGATTGGCTACGTGGTGCTGTTAATTTCCTTCCCCCTGCAAATGAGTGCCTGGCTCGCCCCAGCGGGACTAATGGTCGATGGTGCCCCAGCCCTTGCGCCCGATTTCCTATCTTCTCTGCAGATAGTCTTCACGGGGAACCCCATCGACGGCTTTACCGCAGCAACCCCCCTTGATGCCTTCAAGCACAATAGTGGTTTATTGGTTGATCAGTTTTACCAACAGACACCGCAGTTTTCTCAGGCACGCTGGGCTGGTTTTGCCTGGGAATGGGTGAATATCGCCTTCTTGCTCGGGGGCGTCTACTTGCTAGCACGCAAAGTTTTCACCTGGCACGCACCCGTGGGTATGCTCGCCGGTCTCTCGGTGATGGCACTCTTTAATTACGATGGCGGCAGCTCAACCAGCAATGGCTCGATCATTTTCCACCTGCTCAGTGGGGCAACCATGTTCGGCGCATTTTTTATTGTGACCGATCCGGTAAGCTCCGCTACCAGCAACCGGGGCCGACTCATTTACGGTGCCATCATTGGCATCATTTTATTTCTCATACGCAGCTGGGGTAATTACCCTGACGCTCTTGCTTTTGCCGTACTGCTGATGAATTTTGCCGCGCCCTTTATCGACTATTACACGCCACCACGCACCTATGGCCACGGTAAATCGGGCACTATCATCCACCGTTCGAAGGGAGATTGAAGTTGGGCCGCCAACTGGAAAAATCCATGGGTTTAAACGGCAAAGTTCTCGGCCTGTTTGCGCTGATTACCTCCTTGCTACTGGCCGGCACCCACCTCGGCACCAAAGATAAAATTGCCGATTCGCAGCGCCGTGCCGCACAAAAAGCCCTGCTTGAAATCATTCCCGAAGAGCGCCACGACAACGACATCCTTACCGATACACTGACTATTCCCCAGCACTACTGGTCAACTCTCGGCCTGAAAAAAGGCGGTGAGTTACACCTCGCACGCAAAAATGGCACCGTATTTGCGATCATCGTGCCCGCTGTGGCCCCGGATGGTTACAGTGGTGCCATTGAAATGATTGTCGGTATTAACATGGACGGTAAGATTGCTGGTGTGAGGGTACTTAATCACAGTGAAACCCCCGGTTTAGGGGACAAAGTCGAACTGAAGAAAAGCCCCTGGGTGCTGAGCTTTAACGGGAAGTCAATCGGTTCACCGTCGCCAGCACGTTGGAAGGTGAAAAAAGACAAGGGTGATTTTGATCAATTTACCGGGGCGACCATAACGCCCCGCGCCGTAGTCGCGCAGGTGGAACGTGCACTGCATTACTTTAGCGAAGATAGAGAGCGTATTATTAAGGCCGCCTCTCTTGGCCTCACCCACGCCACCTCAAGCGAAATGGGTCGTGCGGCAATAAGCAACACACCGGCCGATGAAGAAAATACGCTAAATGAAGCGGGAGACAAACCATGAGCGATGTCGACTACGGAGAAATAAGCCGCAACGGCTTATGGAACAATAACCCAGCGCTGGTGCAGTTACTCGGGCTTTGTCCCCTACTCGCTGTCTCCGGCTCAGTGGTCAACGCTCTCGGCCTCGGTCTAGCCACACTAGCCGTTCTGCTTGGCTCCAATATTGCCGTCTCGCTGATTCGCCATCAGGTGAGCGATGCTATTCGCACCCCAGCCTTTGTGATGATCATTGCCACCTTCACCACCTGTACTGAAATGCTGATGAAGGCTTACACCTACGAGCTGTATCAAATTCTGGGTATTTTTATTCCACTCATCGTCACCAACTGCGCCATTCTCGGTCGTGCCGAAGCCTTTGCCAGCAAGCAGCCTCTGCTACCCGCAGCCTTTGACGGATTAATGATGGGCCTTGGCTTTGGTGCCGTGTTGCTGGTGCTCGGTGCGATTCGGGAAATTATTGGCAGCGGCACTCTGTTCGCCAATATGGATCTCTTATTTGGCCCTATTGCCAGCGACTGGGGCTTTGAGCTATTCGGCGACAGCTACGGATTTTTGGTAATGATCCTGCCCCCCGGTGCTTTTTTGGTGACAGGTTTATTAATTGCCCTGAAAAACATTATTGATAGCCGCCAGCAAGCTCGGCTTGCAAAAACTAAGACCGCCCCTCTTAAGGGCTCCAAGCGGGTCAGAACAACGGGTGCCATTCAATAAATGTTGACCGAAACCCTGTACCTGACGATCAGCTATCTGACGAATAGTTAATCAAGCGAGGCGAGCAACTTTTTTGCCAGAGGCTCCATTTTCCCAGCCAGGTCAAAATCAAGATGGGTGATACCACCGGCACTGTGGGTCAGCAGGTCGATCTCAACCACATTCCAGACATTCACCCAACGTGGGTGATGATCCATTACCTCGCAGACAATCGCAGCCTGGCTCATAAAACCAAAGGCATCTATAAAGTGCTTAAACTCATAGCGCCGCGACAGCTTGCCATCAGCAACAACCCAGGGCACCAGCGCATCGGCATTTAATCGAGCAAGACTTTGATCGAGTTCATCCTGATTGAGTACTGGGGGCTTGGCCATTGTTGTCATCCTTTTTAGCGTTAGGGGTATATTCGTTTTTTCCTGATAACAATAATAGCGTAATCCTGAACAAACGTGGATTCCGCGAGCTGGCAAGCATGAGCGAGAAACCTTTATAGCTAATCATCTTAGTTCTGACGATAGAGCGCCAGGTTATTGATGCGACGATCGATCATTCCCACGACCTGCTGATAGCGCTTATCACCAGGGCCACCGTAACGGCGCTCGAACACCACTTTGCTGAGATTTTCTTCGAGCCCATTAATACTAGCCATGAGCAGCGTTTTGCCTCGGCCCCTGGCGAGCCTACTTTGTAAATCACGTGCCGTAGCAGCGGAAGCCATGGCACGTTCGGCAAAATAAACCCCGGCCCTATCAGCGGCCAGATCTATAAAGCTAAAACCACTCCCACTGCTAGCGTCGTCAATTTCTTTACGCAGACCTATGGCATTCGACATTGCCCCACCGCCCGCGATAGCAAGTGCGGAAGACGTCATAAAATGTTTAACGAGGTCTCTACGGTCATGGAGTCGTAACTTCGCACGACGTGGCTTTGGCCAGTCTCGCGCCTCTGGAATTAGCCCGCTGAGTCCACCACCATTTGCATAGGCCGCCAATACGATAATAGCGGCTTTGTTTTCCGCCACAGGGTCGGCATTTTTTGAACGCCTTTGAGCAAAGTGAAATGTCGCTTCGAGCAGACGGGTAAATGTCAGCGCTCTACCCTGACGGTCTACCTCTGAAACAAGAAACTGATGATAAGCCGCCAAAGCTCGACGCTCATCGGAAGTCACCAGTCGACCACGTAGGCGATCGATCGAGTCTGCCCGCCATTGATAAGTGAGGGCGACATTTTTAGCACCAATATCAAGCGCCCGTATGATCTTTTCTCCCTCCTGTATCACTGGGTCGGCTTCTATGTGGTCAATGACAAGTTGCAGCACCGCATCGATTAGAACAGAGGGGAAAGAAATCTGCCCCACTCTCAACGCGTGAATATTTAAGTCCTTTATGCCTGAACCCCCCGAGCTACTCCCTATGACCACTTCGAGATTGAGATAGCTAGAGTCCTGTGATTTGTAGGGTAAAAATGCGGATATATCCCAGGTGCTTTTAAGCGCCAATAGGCCCTCTTTAATATTTAACACTGCACCGACAGAATTAGCCCGCTCGGCAAGGTGTCTGGCCAGCAGGTTTAATTCATTTTCACTCAGGGTGATGGTTTTGGTTTCGCCGCTGCGTAAATGTCCCAACCTATGTTGGCGAAAAACTTGTTTAGCACGAGCAATATCCGCCGCATTCAAAGGGGCTTGTTCAACGACCAGTGGGGAGGATTCTATGCACAAGGCGAGCACAGCCAGCATGCCAAAAAGCAGCAATAAGGGTGTAATAAAAAGAAGTCGAGACAATAGAGCCATAAGCGTAGTGTCTCACACTGCACGCGTCATATTATGGCGAGTATGACGGGAGCCGCTGCACCTGGTACTAAGGCTCCAAACTCTCGATCATGATTCTTCAGCCTGTCTTCAAGCTATCTTCAACCTCAAGTACCAATCGCGTGGTGGCAATCAAACTATCGGGGGTCAGGCTGATGGAATCTATACCCTGTTCGACCAGAAAAACTGCCATATCGGGATAATCCGACGGTGCCTGCCCGCAGAGTCCCGAGTGACGATGATTGCGCCTGGCACCCTCGACGGCGAGACGAATCATTTGTTTAACCCCCGGATCACGTTCATCAAAGTCAAAGGCGAGGATGTCAGAGTCCCGGTCAACACCCAGGGTGAGCTGAGTGAGATCATTTGAGCCAATGGAAAAACCGTCAAACAACTGGGCAAAATCATCAATTAAAATTACGTTGTTGGGGATTTCACACATCACATACACCTGCAAACCATTTTCACCACGCTTGAGGCCATTGCCCGCCATCGCCGCCAGCACAGCTTTCGCCTCTTCGATACGGCGACAAAAGGGAATCATTAAAATCACATTAGTCAGGCCCATTTGTTCACGTACCCGCAGCATGGCCTTACACTCTAGCGCAAAACCTTCGGCATAAGCCGGATGGGTGTATCGAGAGGCACCGCGAAAGCCAATCATCGGGTTATCTTCAGCCAACTCGAAGTCGGCGCCGCCCAGCAGAGCCGCGTATTCATTACTTTTAAAATCAGACATTCTCACCACTACCGGCTTGGGGTAAAACGCGGCGGCGATGGTACCCACCCCTTCCGACAGGCGCTGTACAAAATAGTCACTGGGCGATGTATAGGCTTGAGTCAAGTCTTGCAAGGCTTCACGCTGATGGGTGTCACTGACGCGCTGGGGGTAGAGTAAGGCCATGGGGTGGGCCTTAATGTATTCGGCAATAATAAACTCCATGCGCGCCAGACCCACACCGTCATTGGGAATAAAGCTTGTTTGGAAGGCTAATTCCGGATTACCCAGGTTGACCATGATTTTGGTTCTGGGCCGTGGCAGTTCGTCGACAAGGGTTTCTTCCACCTGCCAGTCGAGTGCGCCCTCATAAACCACACCCTGATCACCCTCGGCGCAATTGACGGTAAGTAGCTGACCATCTTTGATCGCTGACGTCGCATCGCCAGTGCCAACCACGGCAGTGATACCCAGTTCGCGGGCAATGATCGCGGCGTGACAGGTACGCCCCCCGCTATCAGTGATAATTGCAGCGGCCATTTTCATCACTGGCTCCCAGTCGGGGGCCGTAATGCTGGACACCAACACTTCACCGCGCTGAAAATTTTCTAGTTCACTGGCATGGTGAATAACCCGTGCCTGCCCTGTGGCTATCGACGTACCCACGGCCCGACCTCGGGTGACAATATCCCCACGCTGACTACCTAGCTGGTATTGCTTTAGGACAGACTTGCTTCGGTGGCTGACAACAGTTTCTGGACGCGCCTGAATCACATACAAGTCGCCGTCAACACCATCCTTTGCCCATTCCATATCCATTGCCATGGTTTGCCCTGCTCGCCCCCGCTTCATCGAGTAGTGTCGCTCGACCTCAATGCAGTAGCCTGCCAGTTTCAGCACCTCTGCATCGTTAATACAAAAGCGTTTTTGCTCTGCCAGTTCGGTGTCGATAGTTTCTGTGGCCTGGTTTTTAACCTCGGCACTGGCATAAACCATTTTCACCCGCTTACTACCCAGGGTGCGGCGCAGCACCGTACGATAACCCTGTTCGTAAGTCGGTTTGTGAACATAAAACTCATCCGGTGCGACCGCGCCCTGCACCACGGTTTCACCCAAACCGTAAGATCCACTAATAAAGGCCGCATCACGAAAGCCTGTTTCAGTATCGACAGAAAACATCACACCGCTGGCGGCAAGGTCAGAGCGCACCATTTTCATGATCCCAATCGACAGGGCCACGGAGAAATGGTCAAAACCCTGGTCGACGCGATAGTGAATGGCACGATTGGTAAATAAGCTGGCAAAGCAACGACGGCAGGCGTCGATTAAAGCCTCGTCGTTACGCAGGTTAAGAAAGGACTCATGCTGACCCGCGAAGGACGCCTCAGGTAAATCCTCTGCCGTGGCCGACGAACGCACCGCAAAACTCAGCTCGCCATTGTACTGAGCACGCAGCTGGGCAGTGGCGGTAATAATTTCAGACTGTAAATCGCTGGGTAGCCCCGCGCCGTAAATAATCGCCCGCGCCCGTGCACCGCAGGTGGAAAGAGAGCCAATATCATCTGGGTCGAGCTCGGCAAGCGTAGCGCGCAAAGCTGCTAAAGTATCAC
>JBFHDT010000111.1:0-6814 GCA_041584575.1 Porticoccaceae bacterium | reverse complement strand
GCATCTCTATCCCCATCCCAACTTCCCACTTGCAGGGCTTCAGCCATGGTTTGTAAAGTCTCAGCACTTTGCGGGTCGGGCTGAAAAGCGAGCTCGTCTTCAAACAAAAACAGTCCGGCATCTTGTGCCTTGGCCGTTTCCCTACTCTGCTGCAGGCGCAGGGGACAAAGGTAGCGACCCCGCCCTTTAGCCAGGGCCAACTTATAGTCCCAGCCTGTCGCCGCCATCACGTCGGGGATATCACGATCCAATAACTGTCCCTGCAGGGCCACGGTGCCGGTAGCGACGACGACTTTTTTACCCGCCGACTTCGCCAGAGATAACACAGAAAGCAAGTAGGCCACGGTTTTACCGGTGCCAGTGCCGGCCTCAATAGCGATAACATTATTATCGGACAGCCGTTGTCCTTCCTCATCGCGCTCAATGGCGCCTAGAAAAGAGGCGATATGACCAATCATCTGTCGCTGGCCGAGCCGTGGGCGCAATGAGCGGGCTGCAAGAAAATCCCGGTATGCGCTCTGGATAGTCGCTTTGTCTTGATCAGATAATGAAATAGCGTTTTGTCTCGCTGGCGTTATTTATTGAAGGATGGAAGAGGTCGACAAGGGCAACTATTAGCTGTTGAGATGTAAATATTGCACCACCGGGTTGGCATAGGCCGCGAGTAATGTTTCCCTGTGTTTCTCGGGAATGGTCGACAGCCTTGCGTCAAAAGCCTGAGCAACCGCCTGCCAGTCGGCCTCGAGACCTTCTCTCTCTTGTATCGCTTTCTCAGATAAACCGTGCAAACGCTCATAGGCGACCCAGTGGGTCGCTTGCAGTTGGTAGTTGCCGATGATCTGGCGGTCAATTTCGGCAGCCATGCACGCCGCGTCATCAAAAGGCTCGCTCAATAAGTCACCAAAGGTGATATAAATATGACCTTTATTACCCACAATGCCCTGATAAATACTGGCAATATCTTCATGCTCCCCTTTCTCATAGCCACCTTCAGCCTGATGGGCGTACAGTTCTTTCGCCTTTGCTCCATCACAGGGGTCCCATTCATAAGAGAGTGACACCGGCACCACATTAAGGCTTTTTAAGGCCTCCCCAAAACTTTCGTCTTTA
Organism: Porticoccaceae bacterium; assembly: GCA_041584575.1. GTDB lineage: Bacteria > Pseudomonadota > Gammaproteobacteria > Pseudomonadales > Porticoccaceae > Reddybacter. The sequence goes on along the minus strand of JBFHDT010000111.1, from coordinate 5,704 downwards.
CTTTTGCACAACGCAAGCATTTTTAATAACGCAGTTTCAGTGCCGTCCAAACCATCCTTAGCGCGGCCTTCGCGCTGAGCAATCCAGATCGACTGATTCTCGTCCTGTAGAGAAAAACGAATATAGGCTGAAAGGTGCTTCAGTGCTGCTAACTTCTCGCGCCGACCGGCAACGGAACGGCGCACAATAAAGCTTTTATTCAAGCGCATTAAATCGCAGACAAAGGGTTTAGTCAGCAAATTATCGCCAATGGCAATGCGTAGCGAATCCATGCCCTGCTGATGCAGCGCGAGAATGGTCAAGGCCGGATCCATGGCGATATCACGGTGGTTGCTAATAAATAAATAGGACTGCTCGGGGTCGAGTTTATCGAGGCCCCTGACCGTCAATTGACTGCCATCTTTATTCAGCAATTTTTGCAGCTGGACACCAAGAATGTCCTGGAAGGCAGCAAGGTCATTCACTTCGGCAAACGACCGCTTCATGGCGTTGCGAATCAAGGGGCGCAACAACCAGGGTAGCCAGCGAAACAGGCGAGGGAATTTCATACTCGCCAGAGTATCGACAAACTCCCGCTCCCTTAGTAAACGAGAAAAAATGGCGGGGAATTCATCGTCATTGTAGGGTCGTATGTCATCAAAATGTGCGACTGCTAAAGGTGACACCTCTGTGACTTGGGCCTTGCTCCGGGCTGACACGGATAATCCTGCTTGTGTCATTTTCCCAAATCTCGCGAATTGTACCAATGCACTTCTTTAGAGTGCCGGTCGACAAGATGGGCGACGTCGAGAACCAGGGCAAACAGAGCCATTCGCACCAGAAGCCCATTGTCAGCCTGACGAAAGATTGCCAGGTTAGGATTGGCATCGAGGTCGGTATCGAGTTCATTGGCCTCGACGCGAGAATCCCGTGGTAGGGGGTGCATAATCACAGTGTTGGGTTCGCAGTGTTCGGTATATATTGCCTGATTGAGCCGGAAACGACCGCGGTACAAATCGGCCTGAGCACGATCACTAAAACGCTCTTCCTGAATTCGGGTTGAATACACGATATCGACGTTGGAGATACTTGTCTCCAGCTGATCCGTCACGCTGACGGTGTGCCCCGCCTCACGCAAACTTTCCACATACTGCTCAGGCATCATCAGCTCAGCGGGAGACACCAGCGTCACTTGAATATTGCTGTACAGCGATAACAACTTGCACAACGAGTGCACAGTGCGACCGTATTTAAGGTCACCTACCATAGCAATGCGCAGACCATCAATACTGCGTCCCTGCCCCTGCAGCTCTTTAGCAATGGTGTAGAGGTCGAGAAGAGCCTGGCTAGGGTGCTCATTACTACCGTCACCACCGTTCATCACCGGTACTCGGCTCGCCGCTGCAAACTGAGCCACCGAGCCCGGCTCGGGGTGTCGCATGCAAATCACATCGCTAAAACCGGAGAGCACACGGGCGGTGTCCTGCAGGGACTCTCCTTTAATCAGCGAGGAACTGTCCATACCAACGGACTCACGCACGTCCCCTCCCAGTAAATTAAAAGCCGAGCCAAAACTGATGCGCGTGCGCGTGCTCGCCTCAAAAAACATGTTGCCAAGAATCGCTCCCTCCAACACGCGGGTGATTCTTCTACGTTGAGCATAGGGTTCCATATTGTCTGCAGTGCCAAACAGCACTTCGATATCAGCACGCTCAAATTGCTCAATGGAAAGGATATGTGCACCGGTAAAATTCACGCTATGGCTTGTCCTGTGTAAAGGTTCACTGTCTAGCAACGGGCTTGATAATGACTCATTCAATGAGCCGCTATGTTTTCGCCAATTCGACGACAACGTGTTTGCCCCAGGCTCGTAGCGCCTTAAGTACGCCGGCATTTTGCGACTCAAACTGGGGCATTTCTTCAAGCTTGTCGAGTTCTTCAAAATAGGCAGCGAGGCTCAAATAGCCATCTTCGCCATCGATCAAGCGGCTTTTTTTTATCTGCTGCCAAGTCTTGCGCTCGACATTTGTCAGCGTTTCATTGGCATAGCGCGCACGATAATTAAACAGCAAGCCATTATAGCGCTCATCACGAAACAACAGGGCTTCATCTCCAAGACTTTCAGGCGGTGTACTGCGAATAGTAGCCAGCAGGGCTTTGTCATCATTAGGTAAAAAGCCCTGATACAAGGCCTGCTCGGGATCTTCTATCTCTGGGTAGTCGGGTGCCCCAAACACAGCAGCAATTTTATCACCGAGGTCGGCGGCACAGAGTGTCTGCCAATGCCGATAGCAGCGTTCGAGATCGATACCCAAACGCTGCGCAGCAGGCTGGTCAAGTAATTTTGGCGTGGCGATGACCGGGCAACGATTGAGATGAATACCTTTCAGCGCCATGCGCTCGACACCCTCAGGCAGCTCTGCAGTAGCGGTAAACAGTCGCTCGCGAATTTGCTCGGTATTAAGTGTTAGCAGTGGCTCGGGGTCGGCCATCAGGTTCACTGCAATCACCGCGTTTTTATTGCTCGGATGCGGTGCCAGAGGCATCATCATTGCCCCATAGCCGTTTTCACGGGGCAGGCGTGAAGATACGTGAAAGAAAGGTTTGCGCGATGCCATGTCCACCAAGCTTGCTGCCTTATGTTTAAGCCGGTGACTGTAGACATAATCGTAAAGGCGCGGTTGCTTTTCTTTCACCAGACGCGCCATAGCAATAGTGGCCGTGACATCAGACAGAGCATCATGTGCGGCGGCGTGTTCAATATTGTTGGCAGCGGTCAACTCTTCCAGCCGAAAGCTGGGCGCACCATCGGGCTTATTCGGCCAGACAATACCCTCGGGGCGCAGGGCACGAGTCAGGCGCAGCATATCGATAATGTCCCAGCGAGAATTACCCTGCTTCCACTCCCGCTCATAGGGGTCGTAAAAGTTGCGATAAAGCGTGAAGCGCGTGACCTCATCATCGAACCGCAAGCTATTGTAGCCAACACCACAAGTACCTGGATGAGCCAGCTGACGCTGAATAGCGGCAATAAATTCAGGCTCTGGAACACCTTCGTCCCGTGCCTTTTGCGGCGTAATGCCGGTAATTAAACAGGCCTGTGGATGGGGTAAACAGTCATCGGGAAGTTGGCAATACTGCACCAATGGATCACCAATAATATTCAAATCTTCATCGGTACGCAGACCAGCAAATTGCACTGGTCGATCCCGTGCGGGATCGACACCGGTGGGTTCGTAGTCGTGCCAATACAACGTTGATTTCATGCTTTCAGGGACAAAGTTACGATTCTTTTTACGGGTGGAAAGTTAAATGGGAAGTCTTTTTAACCCCCACCAAGGGCTGTACACTAATACAGATAAAAATGACCTGAGAATAACAAGAGACAAAAAAATAGCGCCCTGAGGCGCTATTTTTCACACTCAAACACAGTTAATCGCCAAACACTTCCGTGTAGGAAAGTTCGCCAATAACTCGACGGTTACGTGCTCGCCCTTCTTTGGTGTCATTATCGGCAATAGGTCGTGCTTCACCGTAGCCCACAGTAGAAATGCGCTCTGGATCAATGCCGTACATATCGGCCAACTTAGCTTCAACTGCAGTCACCCGGCGTTCGGAAAGACCCTGATTGTACTCGTCACTACCCACCGAATCAGTGTGACCCTCTAACACCAGGTCAATATCTTCATGAGCCTTCATTGCATTTGCAATGGCTTCCAGCTCATCACCATAAATAGCACGAACAATAGCCTTATCAAATTCAAATTCAACATTCAGGCGCACTGTGATCGTACGGACTTCTGGCTCAGCCTCAGGTGCGGGAGGCGGCGGTGGTGCAATCGCAACAGGTTCAGGCGTCGGCTCAACCGCAACAACGGGCTGGGGTGGATTGAAGTAATAATTCAACGCCAGGTTTACCGCAAGATCATCGACGCCATCTTGAGAGTCACTGACTTTATGCAGTGCACGCACATCAGAGCGAAATTCCCACTGACGATCGATCATTTTTGACAAGCCCAAACCCAGAGATAGCTGCTCGGTATATTCCTGGTTCACTTGGCTGAAATTATAATCACTGTCATTCAACTCGTAGTGAGTAACACCGGCAACAATATAAGGATTCCAGCCTTTACTGTTTTCACCCAGCCAGTAGAGGGCGTCAAGCTTGATGGTATCGATGGCATTGCCACCAATTTCGGTACCGTAACCCCCTTCCAGAGCCCAGCTATTGGCAAAGCGATAACCGAGGTTAACCGCTCCTACATAGGCTTCCTCACCACCGCCAACAAAACGCTCACTATCGAGATAGTAACCGGTAACCGATCCCCCTAAATACAAACCCTCATTAGCATTTACAGTCCCTGCCATGCTTGAGGCCAGTACAACTGCTCCCGCAATGCCTATCGAACTCAACTTACCCATAATCCATTTCCTCATTAGTTCATTAGTTCAATGAACGCCAATACTGCAAGATTGCAAATAAAAACAGGCGGCCCAAAGCTAAGGGCCTTCTTGCCACAATAATGTCATATTATTCCAGCGATTAGCATTATATGCCACACATATCGTATTTGCCTCAAACAATATCAACAGTGTGCTTCTCGATAATAGCCTGCCATTGCGCAGGACCACTACGATGCACCGAATCACCTTCGCTATCGACCGCAACAGTAACCGGCATGTCGACCACTTCAAATTCATAAATTGCCTCCATACCCAATTCGGGAAAGGCGACGACTTTAGCTGCCGTAATAGCTTTGGAGACTAGATAAGCGGCGCCACCAACGGCCATCAAATACACCGCTTTATTATCACGGATTGCATCAACAGCAGCGTCACCCCGCTCGGCCTTACCGACCATGCCGATCAAACCCGTTTGCTCGAGCATTGTGCGGGTAAACTTGTCCATTCGCGTTGCTGTGGTTGGGCCTGCAGGGCCAACCACTTCATCGTCAACGGGATCAACTGGGCCAACGTAATAAATAAAACGGTTGGTAAAGTCCACGGGGAGTGATTCACCATTAGCCAACATATCGGTAATTTTTTTGTGGGCGGCATCGCGGCCGGTCAACAACTTACCCGATAACAAGACGGTCTCACCGCTGCGCCACTCCTGTATCGATTCTGCGGTCAGCTCATCAAGATTCACCCGGCGCACACTGTCACCAACCTCCCAGGCTATATCGGGCCAATCATCAAGATTGGGGGGCGTCAACTCTGCAGGTCCGCTGCCATCCAGTGTGAAATGGGTATGCCGTGTTGCCGCACAGTTGGGAATCATCGCGATGGCTTTGTTGGCCGCGTGGGTCGGATAATCTTTGACTTTGACATCAAGCACCGTGGTCAAACCACCGAGACCCTGGGCGCCAATACCTAAGGCGTTCACTTTCTTCATCAATTCCAGGCGTAGTTCTTCGCTGCGACTCTCAGCGCCGCGCGCTTCAAGTTCATGAATATCAATCGGGTCGAGCAGCACTTCTTTCGCCAGCAACATAGCCTTTTCGGCAGTGCCGCCAATACCAATGCCCAGCATCCCTGGCGGACACCAGCCCGCGCCCATCTTCGGCACTTGCTCGAGCACCCAATCGACAACGGAGTCTGAAGGATTGAGCATCGCAAACTTGGCCTTGGCCTCTGAACCACCGCCTTTAGCCGCAACATAAACCTCGACGTTGTCACCGGCAACAATTTCGTAGTGAATAACCGCAGGGGTATTGTCACTCGT
>JBFHDT010000110.1:0-6852 GCA_041584575.1 Porticoccaceae bacterium | reverse complement strand
GGAAAATAATATGCAGGTTGTAGTCCCCGTAAAGAGTTTTAACAATGCGAAAAAGCGTCTGGCTACTGTGCTGGCGGCGCAGCAACGCTGTGAGTTAATGAAGCATATGCTCGCCGATGTCCTCAGCGCTATTGTTGCAACTGGCGAGGTTGAAGGGATTACGGTTGTTACCAGTGATTCAGAGGTCGCGCAGTGGGTGGTCAGGTTTGCCCAGAGTATAAAAACACCGCTAGGCACTTTCGACCCAGACTCCTACCAAGTTGGCTCTAATCCAGCGGGCTCCAATAAAATCAACCGGAAAACCGGCGCAAAGCCCGGCTTTGCCTCAGTCAATAATTTAGCAGAAGCCGGTCTGTGCCATGCTTACAGCGCTGTTGCCGCTGAGCTGTTAACCCGAGGTGTTAGCACTATGTTACTCCTGCCCGCCGATATTCCCCTTGTCACAAAGGCTGACATACAAGCTTTACTTGCAGTGCACACCCGCCCTGGGGTGAGTCTGGCGGCGGCAGACTCAGATGGCGGCACTAATGCGCTTTTGGTATCACCGCCGAATATTATTGCTCCGGCCTTTGGCGACAACAGTTGTCAGCGCCATCGTGCACATGCCCGCGAGCAGGATTTAGAGCCAGTAGTATTGAATATCGCAGGGCTTAATCTGGATATAGATACGCTGGAAGATATACATGCGCTGTTGGCGACTGACCGGGAATGTGCCACGCTACGTTACCTCCACGACAGTGGTATTGCTGCTGAATTGGAGAAGAACTCAGAGGGCGGTCATTTACAAGGCACAGTATTCCAGCAGAACGTTGCACAAAGTCAAACAAACAGGCAGGTTGGATGAACAGTATTGTTAAGCCCGGACAGACACTAACACCGAGCCACACAGCTGCCTTGGCCCTGGCCGACGAGAACGATCTTGCAGCTTTAATGACTCGCGCCGCGATGTTACGCGACGAGGCTCATGGCCCGCGGATCTCCTACTCGCGAAAAATTTTCATCCCCCTCACTCAATTGTGTCGCAATGTTTGCCACTACTGCACGTTTGCGCAAACACCGAAAAAAATCGAACAGCCCTACATGCTCCCCGAGCAGATTCTCAAGGTGGCTCGCGAGGGTGCGGCAGCGGGTTGTCACGAGGCGCTGTTTACCCTGGGTGACAAGCCTGAGCTGCGCTATGAAACAGCGCGTAAAGCCCTTGCCGAGCTGGGCTATACCTCGACCATGGATTATGTGCTGGCTATGGCCAGGTTGGTGTTTGAGGAAACCGGGCTATTGCCTCACCTCAATCCGGGCGTGATGAACGAAACCGAATTGCGGGCCAGTCGCGATGTGTCTGTCTCTCAGGGAATGATGTTGGAAAGTGTTTCCAAACGACTCTGTGAAAAGGGCGGCCCTCACTACGGTTCGCCCGATAAACTACCTGCCGTTCGCCTCGAAACCTTGGCCCTTGCCGGGCAATTAAATATTCCCTACACCAGCGGTATTTTGATTGGCATCGGTGAAACAAGGCTTGAACGTGTTGAATCTCTGCTGGCACTGCGGGATTTACATCAGCAGTACGGGCATATTCAGGAAATTATTGTTCAGAATTTTTGTGCCAAAAAAGGCACATTAATGGCCGACGTGCCGGACGCCCCCCTCGACGAATTACTCTGGACCATCGCCGTGGCGCGCATTATTTTTGGCGGCGCGATGAACCTGCAAACGCCGCCCAATTTGAATGAGGGTGTGCTGGCGCAACTTATCGACGCTGGTATCAACGACTGGGGTGGGGTCTCGCCAGTGACCCCCGATTTCGTTAATCCGGAAAAACCCTGGCCGGTTCTGGAAAACCTCGCCCGCCTAACAGCGGTCAGTAATAAGTTGTTGGTCGAGCGCTTGCCGGTTTACCCCAGTTTTACCCACGATTCTCAGCGTTGGCAGGTGCCTGCGATGGCGAGCGCACTGATTAAACTGATGGACAGCGACGGCTATGCGCGTCGCGAACGCTGGACGCCGGGTAGTGCGCTAACGCCGCCAACACATGTCGAACAGGAGGGCTGGTCTTTTACGCCGCCGGCGATCACATCATCGTTGACCGCTACCCAAATAATCATTGCCCGCGCTGTGCGGGGTGATCGCCTGGATGAAAAAGCCATAGTGCAGCTATTTCAGGCCCGGGGTAGTGACTATCAGGCCATTTGCGAGGCGGCCGACGGCTTGAGGCGAGAGGTCATTGGCGACACGGTCACCTACGCAATTAATCGCAATATTAATTACACCAATGTCTGTTATTTGTCCTGTAAGTTCTGCGCCTTTTCAAAAGGTAAAACGACCGAGGCCCTGCGCGGTAAAGCTTATGTGCTCGACAGTGCAGAGGTTACCCGACGTGCCGTCGAGGCCTGGCAAAAAGGCGCGACCGAGGTGTGTTTGCAGGGCGGCATTCACCCCAGCTATACCGGCGACACGTATTTAGAAATTTGTGGCGATATCCACAAGAGCTTACCCAACATGCATATTCACGCTTTCTCACCTCTGGAAGTGAGTCAGGGTGCCGAGACTTTGGGTTTAAGTGTCGAAGAGTATTTGTGTCGGCTCAAAGCGGCGGGGCTCAATAGCTTGCCGGGCACAGCGGCTGAAATTCTCGACGACGAAGTACGAGCCATTATTTGCCCCGATAAAATCAATACCCAGCAGTGGTTGAATGTGATTGAGACGGCCCACAAGGTCGGCATAAAAACCACCTCGACCATTATGTTTGGCCATGTCGACCGGCCTGTGCACTGGGCGCGGCACCTTCTGCACTTGCGCGACCTGCAGCAACGGACCGGCGGGATCACCGAATTTGTACCCCTGCCTTTTGTGCCCATGGAGGCGCCCATGTACCGCCGTGGCCTGTCGCGGCAGGGGCCGACAATGCGTGAGTCAGTATTAATGCATGCCGTATCACGGCTAGTCTTGCACACCCTGATCGACAATATTCAGGTGTCATGGGTGAAAATGGGTGAGCAGGGCGTGGTTGACTGTCTTAATGCCGGTGCCAACGATATGGGTGGCACCTTAATGAACGAGAGTATTTCCCGTGCGGCCGGGGCGACCCACGGCCAGGAAATGACGGTCGCTACCATGACCGCTTTATTACAGGGTATTGACCGCCCGGCGCGACAGAGAACGACCTTTTACGGTGAGGCCACAACGTACCCTGATCAATTGATCCCCTTGCTGTCTAACCCCTAGACTAGCCCAGCTTGACCCGCGTGAAAGACTCGTTAACCCCTGGTTCTTAATTGGGTTGACAACAGGTTTGCGGGCATTATGATTGCGGGCTGTTAAATACTTATCAAATAAACACGTTGAATCAGCTACAAGGGTGAATTTATGACTGTTGCCGTGCGCCACGACTGGAGCGAAGAGGAAGTACTGGGCTTGTTTAATCAGCCTTTCAGCGATTTGATGTTTGCGGCGCAAACCGTACATCGCCAGCACTTTGACCCCAATCAGGTACAGGTCAGCACACTGCTGTCGATCAAAACCGGCACCTGCCCTGAAGACTGTAAATACTGCCCGCAAAGCGGCCACTACAACACTGGGCTTGAAAAAGAAAAATTGCTCGAAATTGAGCGCGTTATCGCCGAAGCCAAGGTGGCTAAAGCCAATGGCACCAGCCGCTTTTGCATGGGCGCCGCGTGGCGCTCGCCGAGCAAAAAAGACATGCCCTATGTGCTCGACATGGTGAAAGAGGTAAAGGCTTTGGGCCTGGAGACCTGCATGACCCTGGGTATGCTCAGTGATGAGCAGGCCAGTGATCTGGCCGACGCCGGGCTCGATTATTACAACCATAACCTCGACACCTCGCCCGAACACTATGGCGACATTATCACCACCCGCACCTATCAAGACAGGCTCGATACGCTGGCCAATGTGCGCTCTGCGGGTATGAAGGTGTGCTGCGGCGGTATTGTCGGCATGGGTGAAAAATTAAAAGATCGAGCTGGCTTGCTGGTGCAACTGGCCAATCTCGAAGAACAGCCCGAATCCGTACCTATCAACATGCTGGTTAAAGTGGAAGGTACGCCGCTGGAAAACGAGGCCGACCTCGAGCCTTTCGATTTTCTACGCACCATCGCTGTGGCACGTATTTTAATGCCGAAATCCCATGTGCGGCTCTCTGCCGGACGTGAAGAAATGAATGAGCAAATGCAGGCCCTGGCTTTTCTTGCGGGTGCTAATTCTATTTTTTACGGTGAAAAACTCCTCACCACACCTAACCCCTCTGCCAATAAAGATATGCAGCTGTTCGACAAATTAGGCATACAGCCCGAGCAGCACTGCGTTGCCCACGAGCAAGAGGCGGCAGTGGCGGAGCAAATTACCGAAGCGGCAATGGATAAGCATTTTTATAATGCAGCGCGTGCATAGATCAGCTCAGCACTAATACATTATGGTGAATCCTGACGCCGTACTGCAGTTAGAGCTCGAGACTCGCCAACGCCAGAGCCGTTACCGACAGCGTAAAACCTTGCAGAGCCCCCAGGGTGTCGACGTGCTAGTCGATGGTAAGCGCTGCCTGGGTTTTAGCAGTAACGACTACCTTGGCCTGGCCAATCATCCTGCGGTCATTGCTGCGTTCCAGCAGGCGGCAAATCAATACGGTGTCGGCAGTGGTGCCTCGCATTTGGTGAGTGGCCACGGCGCTGAGCACCAGGCCCTGGAAGAAGAACTGGCTGTATTTACCGGCCGCCCCCGCGCACTACTATTTTCAACGGGCTATATGGCCAATGTGGGGGTGATTCGTGCCTTGGTGGGGCAGAGCGACCTGGTGGTGCAAGACAAGCTCAATCATGCGTCGTTGCTGGATGGCGGCTTCCTCTGTCGCGCCCAGTTTGAACGTTATGCTCATGCAGATATGACGGCTGCACAAGCGTTGCTGGCAGGCAATAGCGGGCAGCGAAAACTACTGGCAACCGACGGTGTTTTTAGTATGGACGGCGACCTTGCTGACCTGCCGGCGTTGGCGGATATTGCCGATCAAAATAATGCCTGGCTACTGGTCGATGATGCCCACGGCTTTGGTGTGCTGGGTGAAAGCGGTCGCGGCATTGCCGAACACTTTGCTATGGACATCAACCGGTTACCGATTTTGGTCGGCACCCTGGGTAAATCTTTCGGTACTTTCGGGGCTTTCGTTGCCGGTAGCGAGGCATTGATTGAAAGCCTCATCCAGTTTGCTCGAACTTATATTTACACCACGGCTCTGCCTCCAGCGGTCGCCGCTGCAACCCGCGTTGCACTGACCTTAATTGACAGTGAAAGCTGGCGGCGAGAAAAACTGCAGCAGTTAATTGCGCATTTTCAACAAGGTGCCGTAGAGCGGGGTATCCCTGTAATGGCTTCGCCAACGCCGATTCAGCCCGTGTTAATCGGCGATGACGCCCATGTCATAAAGATCGGTGAATATCTACTGAAGGCGGGGTTTTGGACCGGCGCTATTCGCCCCCCAACCGTGCCTGTCGGCAGCGCTCGTTTACGCATTACTCTAACCGCCGAGCACGAAGTGGGCCAGCTTGATGCTTTGCTCGACACACTGGCGTTGGCCTTAAAAACCATTGGCAGTGACACCCTGTGAGCCGGGTTTATTTTATTACCGGCACCGATACTGGCGTGGGTAAAACCTCTGTTGCTGTCGCTTTATTGCAAGCGGCTGTAAAGCGAGGCTTAAGCACTGCGGCGGCCAAGCCAGTAGCGGCGGGGTGCGAGGTAAGCGGTGATGGCTTACGCAATGACGATGCTTTGTTTCTACAGCAGGCCTGCACCACAGCACTGAGCTATGAGCAAATCAACCCTTTTGCCCTGCAGCCCGCGATTGCGCCGCACTTTGCTGCGGCTCGTGAGGGGTTGCGGCTCGACGCCCAAAGTCTAGCCTTGCACTGTCAAACGATTCTCGATTTAAAAGCTGATTTTACAGTCATCGAGGGTGCCGGTGGCTGGCGTGTTCCTTTAAACGATAGTGAAACCTTTGCCGATATTGCAAAGCGACTTAAAGTGCCGGTTATCCTGGTGGTCGACATTAAACTGGGTTGTTTAAACCACGCCCTGCTTAGCGCCGAGGCAATACGTGCCGACGGCCTGGTGTTGGCGGGTTGGGTGGCGAACCAGGCCGGTGGTGTCAATGAGTGTCATGATGAAATGGTGACAGATCTTGAACGCCGAATGGCTTGTCCGCTATTGGGTGATCTTCCCCATTGTTTAGATCAAGCTGAACTCCCAGCTCACCTTGATCTAAACCTGCTACAAGGGTTTTAGCAGACTTTTGAACTTCTACTGACGTGGTTATCTACGATGTCAAAATCAAGCTCAAAATGCTCATTTAATCCAGTAAAATCCGCTTTTCGCTTGATTCTTCCTTGTATATGGCTCGACTCAGCGAATTTCAACAACTTGCTATGAGTGCGCCAACTGATGGTCTAGGAACTCTTCGTAGGTACCTTTAAAGTCGTTCAGTTTACAATCTTTGATTTCGATAATGCGTGTTGCGAGAGATGATACAAACTCACGGTCGTGGCTGACGAAAATCAGGGTGCCTTCGTAGTGCTCCAACGCCAGGTTTAACGCCTCAATGGCTTCCATGTCGAGGTGGTTGGTGGGTTCGTCGAGAATCATCACGTTGTTGTCTGTCATCATTAACTTGCCAAACAACAGGCGGTTTTTTTCACCACCAGAACACACGCGGACGGCTTTTTTAGAATCCTCTGATGAGAACAGCAGGCGACCCAGCGTGGCGCGTACAATTTGATCATCGTGGCTGGGTTTACGCCATTGGCTCATCCAGTCGAAGAGGTTGGTGTCGCTGTTGAACTGCGCACTGCTGTC
>JBFHDT010000109.1:0-6892 GCA_041584575.1 Porticoccaceae bacterium | reverse complement strand
TCTGTAAATCGCGGATATAGACAATATCCATGGTTTATTCCTCTACAACTGTCGTAACAGCCGATCTGTTGTTCTGCAAGGGAGGCAAGGTATCGAGAGGCCAGCGCGGCACAGCGCGAATCGTTAAGTCGTCGTGCTGCCCAGCCATCAGGCGCTGACAACCTGCATAGGCAATCATCGCACCGTTGTCGGTACAAAAAGCATTGCGCGCATAGAAGACTTTGGCATCAAATTTTGCCAGAGCCTTTTCGAGACGCTCGCGCAGGCAGACATTAGCGGACACGCCACCAGCAATCACCAGGGTTTTTAAGCCACTTTCTTTGATTGCTCGCCGACATTTAATCACCAGGGTATCGACTACTGCATCTTGAAAAGCCCAGGCAATGTCGGCCTGAGTTTGCTCATCGGGCAACACATCATCGCCGCGCTCAGTGGCAACGGTGTTTAAAGTAAAGGTTTTTAAGCCGGAAAAACTGAAATCGAGGCCAGGGCGATCGCACATGGGACGGGGGAAACGAAAGCGCCCCGCCTCGCCTTTCTCAGCCAATTTGGCGATACGGGGGCCACCGGGGTAATCCATATCGAGCATCTTTGCCGCTTTATCAAAAGCCTCACCAGCGGCATCGTCAAGGGATTCGCCAAGAATTTCGTACTCGCCAATATTTTGTACATTCACCAACTGAGTGTGCCCGCCAGAAACGAGAAGGGCTATAAAGGGATATTCTGGGGGCTGCTCTTCGAGCATCGGCGCCAGCAAATGGCCTTCCATATGGTGCACGCCAAGGGTCGGCACATCCCAGGCATAACCCAGCGAGCGAGCCACCGAGCCGCCCACCATCAATGCACCAATTAAGCCAGGGCCAGCGGTATAGGCAATGCCGTCGATGTCGCCAGCTTGCAATGCAGTATCGGCTAGCATTTGGCGAATCATCGGCAATAGTTTGCGCACATGATCTCGCGAAGCCAATTCGGGCACCACACCACCGTAATCAGCATGCACCTCAACCTGGCTATACAGGGCATCGGCCAAAAGGCCAAGTTCACTGTCATAGATCGCCACACCAGTTTCATCACAGGATGTTTCTATGCCCAGTACTCGCATTCCTCTCCCCGGTAGCCGCCCTAAACAAGCGATTAAATCGACCACTTAAATTTGTCCGAGCGCATAATAATGTGCAACGACTGTGAAAACCACCCAATTTCATGGGCTTAGACGATAGCGCAAGAACAAAAAAATTTTGCACCCAGGGCGACAAGTGTATAGAATACGCGACCCCAACAGGGGCTATAGCCAAATTATATGGCTTATGCTGGTAAAAAAGCCTAAGCCCGGAACTTAGATAACTAACAGATAGCCAAGAAACAGGAAAGAGGATAGATGCCTTCAGTACGTCTTAAAGAAAACGAACCTTTCGATATCGCTCTACGTCGCTTCAAACGCTCGTGCGAAAAAGCTGGCATTCTCGCCGAAGTTCGCCGTCGCGAATTTTACGAGAAGCCCACCTGGTGTCGCAAGCGTAAAGCTGCAGCTGCTGTTAAACGCCACGCTAAGAAAGTACAACGCGAGTCGCGCAAACTGCAACGCATGTACTAAGCACCCTGTTTCACCTATAGAATTCTCTGCCGTATTATTTGCCTTTTGAACGGGGCAATGTTTAGCAACACCTGAGTCTGCACATCAAAGTCAGACAATCTGTCGTCTGCTAGACAATTTACAGAGAGTTAAAGGTAGAGAGTAAAAAAAGCGTCGCATGTCGGCGCTTTTTTCGTTTCTGGATTTTACATTTGTTTCTGTTTCGGCAAGCCTTTACTCAGCTGGCTACACAGCTCAATATATGATTTGAGGCCTCACCTTTACTGCTAAAAAACAACTTCAACACCACCTCAACAAGTCGGACAACAGTCATGAGCGAAGAAACACTAAAAGCACGCATCACCACCGAAATGAAAACCGCAATGCGTGCCAAAAACAAGCCCCGCCTGAGCACCATCCGCCTAATTCAAGCTGAGATTAAACGCATTGAAGTCGACGAGCGCATTGAACTGGACGACACCCGCGTGCTGGCCATTCTCGACAAGATGAGTAAGCAGCGCCGCGATTCATTGAGCCAGTTCAAAGATGCCGGGCGAGATGACCTGGCCGAGCAGGAGCAAAGTGAGCTGGACGTTATCGCCGAATTCCTACCTGCCGCACTGACCGAGGAAGAACTACAGGCACTTATCGACCAGGCCGTTGCCGATAGCGGTGCTCAGGCAATGTCCGACATGGGCAAAGTAATGGCTATTATCAAGCCCCTGGTTCAAGGTCGCGCCGATATGGGTACCGTGAGCCAGCACATTAAAGCGCGGCTCTCGTAGTAACGATACAGCAGGTGCCATCGCGGCTTTGACCAACTTGCCCCACCTGCCCGTCAAGAACCAATGGCCGGATTAATCCCACAGCGCTTTATCGACGACCTACTCGACCGAGTGGATATCGTCGATGTTATCGGCGCACGCCTTGAACTGCGAAAAACGGGCAAAAACCACTCCGCCTGCTGCCCTTTTCACGACGAAAAAACCCCCTCCTTTTCAGTCAACCCCGAAAAACAGTTTTACTACTGCTTTGGCTGTGGCGCAGGCGGTAATGCCATCGGCTTTGTCATGGACTACGACCATGTTGACTTTCCGCAGGCAGTAGAGAGCCTCGGTGCGCTGGTTGGCATGGAAGTGCCGCGAGAAGCACAGCAAAACAACCCGCAGGACAAGCGCCGCAAAGCGTTATACGACATTCTCGAGCAGGCCAAACGCTTCTATCAGCAACAGCTACGCCAGCACAAAAACGCACACCAGGCTGTCGATTATCTAAAACTGCGGGGCTTGAGTGGTGAAATCGCCGGTAACTTCGAGATTGGTTACGCCCCGCCCGGCTGGGATAATTTACTGCTCAACATCACCGAAAGTTGCCTGCTGCACAATGACGACGCAGTAAAGAGCAACGATACGGTCGAAGACGAAACCATTGCCTTGCTTACCGATGCCGGCCTGCTGGTTAATAGAGAGGAGGAAAACAAACGTTACGACCGTTTTCGCGAACGCATCATTTTCCCTATTAGAGATACTCGCGGGCGCACGATTGCCTTTGGCGGACGGGTGCTCGGCGATGACAAACCCAAGTATCTCAACTCACCGGAAACCACGATATTTCATAAAGGCCGAGAGCTGTACGGCCTCTACGAAGCCAACCGCAGCCGCCAGAGCAATAGTAATCTGTTGGTGGTTGAAGGCTATATGGACGTCGTCGCCCTGGCCCAGCATGAAATAGAAAATGCCGTCGCCACCCTCGGCACCGCCGTTTCACAAGCCCACCTTGAGAAGCTCTTTCGCTACACCAGTGAAGTGGTCTTTTGTTTCGATGGCGACAAAGCCGGACGCCAGGCGGGTAAACGCGCACTGGAAACAAGCCTGCCATTAATGACGGACGGACGCAGCGCCAAATTCCTCTTTCTCGACGAAGGCGAAGACCCAGATACTCTGGTGCGGAAAATCGGCAGCGAGCGGTTTCGACATCTCATCAGCAATTCTACACCGCTTTCAGCCTTTCTTTTTTCACTGTGCGAAGAGGGCCTGGACTTAACATTGGCTGATGAATGCGCCCGCTTTGCCACCCTTGCTGCACCGATGATTAACCAATTACCAGCGGGTATTTTTCGGCAATTATTACTCGACCAACTGGCCAAAAAAACCGGCCTCGCCACTGACACTTTGACGGAGTTACTTGCCCCGACAGACAGTGGAAAACCCGCCCAGTGGAATACGGCACCGCCGGATAACAGCAATTACGAAGACTATGGCCACGACTATGATTACAGCAATTATGAAAGCACCGAGCATACAAATACCGAGCACTACCCTGCAGACGATAACTACCCGCCGGGCGAGAATTATGAGCCGCGAGCAGGTGAAGCCCAACGAAGCACTACAACCACTGAAAAGCATTCAGCCCCTGCACAAAAAGAATGGCAACTAAGGCCTCTGCACTGGCTGATTGCACTGCTTATCAACCACCCATCACTGGCGCAGAAGCTTGAGCACAGCGAAGCATTACTCAAGCTTGAACTCGCCGAGATTGAGATACTGCGGGACTTATTCACTTTGCTAAAGAAAAATCCCGACTATACTCTTAACCATATTCTCGGTTATTGGCGCGGTGTCCACGGTCAGGAACAGGGCGAAATGTTAGCGGGAATCGCCGCTAACGATCTGGTCAACATCCCCAACCAGACAGCCGAAAGCTATGCAAAACAGGCCCAAGACATTGTTGATTCACTACTTCTCAGTGTTGTTAGGGAGCAAACTATCGAGCAACGCATCGCGTATTTAAGTGCCAAAAGCCAGCTTGATGACCACGATCGCAATACAGCGTTCGCGATCTGGCTAGAGCTACCCGCTGCAGAGCGCAGTCCTGAATTAATTAACAAGATAAAACAATTACTTGAGCGCAAAGATGAAACATCCAAATAGCTAATATACAGGTCTTGTAATAACAAGACAGACCCCCATTTATAGGCTATAATTTCACGTTTGTTTTCAGCCATTAACCAACCACGGATACTCTATGAGCGACGTCAGCCAACAACAGTCACGCATCAAAGAACTGATTGCCAAGGGCCGCGAACAGGGCTACTTAACCTACGCCGAGGTTAACGACCACCTCCCCGAAGATATTTCTGACCCCGATCAGGTTGAAGACATTATTCAAATGATCAACGACATGGGTATCAACGTCTTCGAAACTGCCCCCGACGCCGATACTCTGCTCATTAATGACGAAGGTAATAATAGCGCCGACGAAATTGCCGCAGCCGAAGCCGCTGCCGCACTGGCCGCCGTCGAAACCGAAAAACACCGGACCACTGATCCCGTACGCATGTATATGCGCGAAATGGGCACCGTGGAGCTACTGACTCGCGAAGGCGAAATTGAGATCGCCAAACGTATAGAAGAAGGCATACGCGATGTAATGTACGCCATGTCGGAATGGCCCGAAACGGTCGACGATATCATCGCTCAATACGAGCTAGTACAGAAAGGTGAACGCCGCCTGGTCGAAATTATTGCCGGCTATCTGAACCCCGTCGAGCACGTACCTTCAGCTCTTGAACAGAGTAAAAAAGACGCTGCAGCGATACTGGCCGGTGAAAAAGAGGAAGAAGAAGAGGAAGAGCAGCACGAGGGCGGGCTCTGTCCCGAAGAGGCGGCTAGCCGCTTTGCTGCCATTCATAAACAGAACGACAAGACCAAGCGATCAATTGCTCGCTATGGGCGAAACGCGGAAAGCGCTGAAAAGAATCTCGCCGAGCTGGGCGAGCTGTTTAAATACCTAAAACTAATACCCAAGCAATACGACCCTCTTGTTGCTCGGGTTCGCATGGCCCTTCACGAAGTAAGGAAGCACGAACGCAGCATTATGAGGTTGTGTATTCGCGAGGCCAAAATGCCCCGCAAAGAGTTTGTTGAAAGCTTCCCCGGCAACGAAACTAATGACAAATGGGCGGCGAACCTTTCCCGTCGCAAGCAAGCCTACGCCCCCGCCATCAAGAACCTGCTGGACGATATCACCCGCGTACAAAGAAAGCTGGCAAGTATTGAAGAAGCATCGGGCTTGACCATCACACAAATTAAGGACATTAACCGGCGCATGTCTATCGGCGAGGCCAAAGCGCGACGCGCCAAGAAAGAAATGGTCGAAGCCAACCTGCGCCTGGTAATTTCTATCGCTAAAAAATACACCAACCGCGGCCTGCAATTCCTCGATTTGATCCAGGAGGGCAATATCGGTCTGATGAAAGCAGTGGACAAGTTTGAATACCGCCGTGGTTATAAATTTTCAACCTACGCGACATGGTGGATTCGCCAGGCGATAACTCGTTCCATTGCCGATCAGGCCCGCACCATTCGTATTCCAGTGCACATGATTGAAACTATCAACAAACTCAACCGTGTATCGCGCCAGATGCTACAGGAAATGGGCCGCGAGCCAACGCCGGAAGAGCTTGGTGAGCGCATGGAACTGCCCGAAGAAAAAATCCGTAAAGTACTCAAAATTGCCAAAGAGCCAATTTCTCTTGAAACACCCATTGGCGACGATGAAGACTCTCACCTCGGCGACTTCATTGAAGACGTCAACGTCGATTCGCCAATTCACTCAGCAACAGCTGAGAGCCTCACCGAAGCGACTCGTGAAGTACTCAACGGCCTGACAGCTCGCGAAGCCAAAGTACTGCGTATGCGCTTTGGCATCGATATGAATACCGACCATACTCTTGAGGAGGTGGGCAAACAGTTTGACGTAACTCGCGAGCGTATTCGCCAAATCGAAGCCAAAGCTCTGCGTAAATTACGCCACCCTACCCGCTCCGATCACATGCGTAGCTTTCTCGACGAATAGATAACCTCAAGCAACAGATCTTATCTGGCAGATAACGACAAAGCCTTTTATAATGCGGCCCTCTCAAACACTATCAATAAGTTGAGAGGGCACATAAAGACTAATCAGCTTTCAGCCGCAGCATATAAGTACAGTTTAAGAAGGGCCCTTAGCTCAGTTGGTTAGAGCATCCGACTCATAATCGGCAGGTCCCCAGTTCAAGTCTGGGAGGGCCCACCATTCTTTTGCTTAGAGATCCCCCTGTTAGCACCACCCTGCCCAGACAAACAGCCCCCCAAAAAAAGCGCGTATTCCCTATTTCTTCGCGCACCGCTATTATTCTGAACACACCAAAAAACAGCCAAACCCACTGCTGACAAGGCATTTCAACCAGACGCGGGACCCCGCGGTGATATATGCGTCGAATTATAGATTATCTGCGATTATTGTTTTTCACTGGCGGAGTACTCGTTGGTGTGCAGG
>JBFHDT010000108.1:0-6918 GCA_041584575.1 Porticoccaceae bacterium | reverse complement strand
GGCCAGTACACTGGTAAGCAACCATATCGGGGCGTCGTTCAAAGAGGGGCTAAACTTTCGTGGCTTAAGGGGCGTTCATGTTGAAGTAGTTTGCAGAGTATGGCAACTGAGTTTAATGAGAATTTAAGCGAGTATAACTTCGAGGACAAACTTGGTACCCCAGAAGGCGAGCATTAATAGAATAAAACCGCCGAGAGTCCACTGCGTCGCTGTTTTTCCACGCCAGCCCCAGCGGAAATGGCCCCACAATAAAATGCCGTAAACAAGCCAGGCGATAATGGAAAAAACCGTTTTATGCACTAGGTGTTGGGCGAAAAAATTGTCGACAAACAGTAAACCGCTAGCCAGTGCCAGAGTGAGTAGAGTAAAACCAGTGATTATCAGCCCAAACAGCAGGCTTTCCATGGTTTGCAGGGGGGGCAGTATGCGCATTAAAGCGCTACTATGGTGTTGGTGTAGTTGGCGGTTTTGATAGGCGAGAAAAAGCGCCTCAAGGGCCGCAATGCTCAGCAGGCTGTAGGCAACAATTGAAAGCAATATATGCAGGCTTAACCCCAGGGGTAGGTTGTTGCGGGGTGGGCTTTGCCAAAGGGGGAATAACGATAGGGCCAAGGCGAGGGCGCTAAAGGGAAACAGCAGTAGGAAAAGACTGTGAAAGGGTCGACGCAAGCTGCCGGCAACAACCATGCAATTAATGACCATAAATATCGCTACAGAGAGAGGCAGCAAGCTAAAGCTGGTGCCCGAATCGGTAAATATTTGTTGCCAGCTGGTGGCAAAATGGGCGGCCAGGGCCAGACAGCTAAGCCCGAGTACGGAGCCTTTGGCGATGGATGTAGTGTTGCCACCAGAGGGTTGTAGGCTGGTGCGCACCTGTAGGCCGAAGGCGGTCAAATAGCAGGCGATGGCTAATGCGGCAGTAAGTGGTACGGACATAACAGCTGTTCGTGTTGATCGGATTAGTCGAGTTTGGCACAGAAAGTCAGTGGCGCAAAGCCTCCGGTACATACTCACACTGCCTTATCAACGTTCGGCAACTTGTAGCTCTTTTAGCGGGGCGAGATGACTGCCGGTGTGACCGTTGATCGGTTATACTGGGCGGCTGAACTGTCAAATTCTAGCGCCACAATTCAAAGCAAAGCGGGAATAACCTTTTAATCCGGGATAAGAAGACCATGGCTTTATTCGAAAACCTTAGTGACCGTCTTTCACACAGTCTGAAAGCTATCTCTGGCAAATCGACGCTGAGTGAAGAAAACATTAAGGACACTCTGCGTGAAGTGCGTATGGCGCTGTTGGAGGCTGATGTAGCCCTGCCGGTGGTGAAAACCTTTATTGACCAGGTGCGCGATAGAGCGGTGGGTCAGGAAGTAAACAGCAGCCTCAACCCGGGTCAGCAATTTCTAAAAATTGTACAAGAGCAGCTTGAACTGGTTATGGGTGCCAGTAACGAGAGTCTCGATCTCGCTGCCGCGCCGCCAGCAGTGATTTTAATGGCCGGTTTGCAGGGAGCCGGTAAAACCACCTCTGTTGCCAAACTAGCCCGCTACCTGAACGAGCGGGAAAAGAAAAAAGTCATGGTGGTCAGTGCCGATGTCTATCGCCCGGCAGCGATTAAACAGTTAGAGGTCTTGGCCAAAGAGGTGAGCGCTGAGTTTTTCCCCAGTGCCACTGAGCAAAACCCGGTCGACATTGTCAATGACGCGTTGGCAGCGGCACGCAAAAGTTTTACCGATGTGCTGATTGTCGATACCGCGGGTCGCCTGCATATCGATGAAACCTTGATGGATGAAATCAAGGATCTCCACACGGCCGTAAAGCCGGTTGAAACGCTTTTCGTTATCGACGCCATGATTGGTCAGGATGCTGTGAATACGGCCAGTGCCTTTAATGATGCGTTGCCTTTGACGGGGGTTATTCTGACTAAGGTTGATGGTGATGCCCGTGGCGGTGCGGCGCTATCGGTGCGTCAGGTTACTGGTAAGCCGATCAAATTCCTCGGTGTGGGTGAAAGAACCGATGCTCTCGAGCCGTTCCATCCCGAGCGAGTAGCCTCACGTATTCTTGGCATGGGAGATATGCTCTCGCTGATCGAAGAGGTGGAGCGCAAGGTTGATAAAAAGAAAGCCGATAAGCTCATTAAAAAGGTGCAAAAGGGCAAGCGCTTTGACCTTAACGACCTGCGTGACCAGCTGCAGCAAATGCAAAATATGGGCGGCATGGGCGACTTGCTTGAGAAACTTCCCGGTATGGGCAATATGGCACAAATGGCTGAGCAGGCAAATCTCACTTCACAGCTGGGCCGCATGTCGATCATTATTGATTCAATGACACTGGCTGAAAGAGCCAATCCCGATATTCTCAATGGCTCCCGCAAACGGCGTATCACCCAGGGTTCCGGCACGAGTATTCAAGACCTTAACCGCTTGCTTAAGCAATATAAGCAAATGAGTAAGATGATGAAGAAAATGAAGGGTAAGGGGATGAATAAAATGATGCGCGGCATGGAAGGCATGATGTCACAAAGCGGTGCTCAGGGTGGTGGTATGCCCCCCGGTGGCTTTCGCCGTTAATGCCTTTGAAATTGTTCTGAGAAGGTGGTTTTCTTTGCGTCAGAATTAACGTAAAATACCGCGCCTTTCCGTAGGGCTGTGAGTGGCTTGGCTATGTCTTTTGTTTTAGAGCGTTGCCAAGGCTTGTAAACCAGTCCCACGAAATGTACGACCGGATGGGTATTTGCCCCCGGTAGGCTTACCCCGGCACATTACCCCGGTAAAAATAGGAAAATAGATTTCATGGTCACAATACGTCTGGCACGTGGTGGTTCAAAAAAACGCCCTTTCTACCATCTGACGGTTAGCGATAGCCGCCGTTCACGCGATGGTCGCTACATTGAGCGCGTTGGCTTTTTTAATCCTCTCGCCCGCGGGCAGGAAGAATCACTACGGATTGATCAAGAGCGCATTGATTACTGGGTAGGCAATGGTGCTACCTTGTCTGAGCGCGTTGCTAGCTTGTTGAAAAAGGCTGCTAAAGCCGCAGCCTAATTTCTGGGCCCTGTTAATGTGGGCTTGGTAAATGGGTTTTAGTGTAGGGATGGATAAACCTGGCAAATATGCAGTGGTGGCCCGGATTACTGGAGCCCACGGTATTAAAGGTTGGGTGAAAGTACACTCTTATACTCAGCCTGCAGAGAATGTTTTTAGCTATAAGCCCTGGCGAATTGAACTTGATGGCCATTGGCAGGAGTTCGAAGCCGATAGCTTTCGACCTCAGGGTAAAGGCACTGTTGCACACTTGTGCGGTATTGATGACCGTAACGAGGCCGAAGCCTTAAGTGGTCTTGATATTTGTGTGTTGCGTGAGCAGTTCGAAGCGCTAGAAAGCGGCGAGCACTACTGGTACGAGCTTCAGGGTTTGAAGGTTTATAGCCAGGTTGGAGAGGCGCGTGTACCGCTTGGTGAAGTGTCGGGGTTTCTTGAAACGGGTGCCAACGATGTACTTCTGGTTAAAGGCTGCAGTGACAGTATCGATCAGAAAGAAAGACTGATTCCCTATGTGGATCAGTTCTTGCTGAAGGTTGATGTCGATGAGGGAGAAATCCTCGTTGACTGGGATCCAGAGTTTTAGGTTTGCTGGCGTGTTGAGCGGCACTGGAGAAAAAGTAGGGAAGTTGATTGCTTGGGCTGACAGCTCGTTGCGGTGTTACAGCGAGTGAAAATAGCACTGGTGACGCTGTTCCCTGAAATGTTCAAAGCGGTAACGGATTACGGCGTAACTGGGCGGGCGCTCAGCAAGGGCTTGGTGGAGGTCGGGTTTTATAACCCCCGTGATTACACTGCCGACCGTCATCACAGTGTTGATGACAGGCCCTATGGCGGTGGGCCGGGCATGGTTATGACCCTGGAGCCCTTGCGCGAGGCTATAACGGAGGCCCGGGCCTGGATGCAAGGGTCGTGTAAAGTGGTGTATTTGTCGCCACAGGGGCAGCTGCTGAAACACCAGGCGGTTGCCGATTTTGCCGGGTGCAGAGAAAACCTGGTGCTGATAGCCGGACGTTACGAAGGTATTGATGAGCGACTGTTGTCGCTAGAGGTCGACGAAGAATGGTCGATTGGTGATTATGTGCTTAGCGGGGGCGAGCTACCGGCGATGGTGCTGATGGATGCTTTGCTCAGGCAGTTGCCGGGCGTGCTGGGTCACCAGGCATCGGCTGAAGAGGATTCGTTTGTTGGTGGTTTGCTCGATTGTGAACACTA
The DNA here is from genome assembly GCA_041584575.1 of Porticoccaceae bacterium. Taxonomy (GTDB): domain Bacteria; phylum Pseudomonadota; class Gammaproteobacteria; order Pseudomonadales; family Porticoccaceae; genus Reddybacter. The sequence goes on along the minus strand of JBFHDT010000108.1, from coordinate 2,659 downwards.
CACGCGACCCGAAGTTTATGAAGATATGGCGGTTCCTGAGGTACTACTCTCTGGCAATCACGAAAGAATACGGCGCTGGCGTTTGCAACGCTCATTGTTGAGAACACGGTCACGACGGCCGGAGCTGTTGGCAGAGTTGACGCTGACAGAGGAGCAGGTGGCAATATTGGCCGAGGCTTCAAAAGAGTAAGTATTGGCAGGCGGTTTGAACCCGTTTATAGAGACGACGAATAGAAATATTGTGCAAAATTTTAACAACAATTGCGGGCTTCACAGCAAGTTGTTGACGACATTAACCCGGCTGTGAAGCCGTATAGAGAGTTATCAGGAGCTGGTCATGAGCAAAAACAAAATTATCGCTGAACTTGAAGCGGAGCAAATGGGTCAAGAAATTCCATCCTTTAGCCCCGGTGATACCCTTGTCATTCAGGTCAAGGTTCGCGAGGGTGATCGTGAGCGTCTACAGGCTTTCGAAGGTGTTGTGATTGCTAAACGTAATCGCGGTATCAACTCAGCTTTTACTGTGCGCAAGATTTCCAGCGGCATCGGTGTGGAGCGTACTTTCCAGACTTACAGTAAGGCGATCGACAGCATTACGGTTAAGCGTCGCGGCGACGTGCGCCAGGCCAAGCTGTACTACTTGCGTGAACTGTCAGGTAGGGCGGCGCGCATCAAGGAAAAACTTGCCTAGAGTTTTGCCCTGTAGTGTTAAAAAGGCGGCTTCGGTCGCCTTTTTTTGTGTCTGCCCTTTATGTCAGCGCAGCAGCATTTACAGTGCCAAGGCCAAAGCACTACACTCTGGTTATGAATATTGCGACGGATGACGAACGCATCGAGAAATATATTGATGCGCTGTGGCTGGAAAAGGGCTTAAGTGATAACACACGAGAGTCCTATCGCCGTGACCTGTCGGCCTTTAGCCAGTGGCTACAGCCACTTGGTTCAACGCTGATGGGCGCCGATGAGGTGTTGCTGGCTGATTACATGGCCTATCGTCTGGAACCCGTTAGAAGCCCCCGCTCGGCAGCCCGCTCGCTGTCTTGCCTGAGAGGCTTTTATCAATATTGGTTGCGGGAAAAGCTGATCAGCGTTAATCCAACGGCGAATGTTCCCAGTCCGAAGCTGCCCCAGCCAATCCCCAAAAGCTTGAGCGAGGCGCAGGTCGACCAATTGTTACTGGCTCCCGCTATAGATACCGCTATCGGCCTGCGCGATAAAACCATGATAGAGCTACTTTATGCCACCGGCCTTCGGGTTTCCGAGTTGGTGGCTTTGACCATGAGTCAGGTCAATGTTCGCCAGGGTGTTGTGCGGGTAATCGGCAAGGGGGCAAAAGAGCGCTTAGTGCCCGTCGGCGAAGAGGCGTTGGATTGGTTGTCGCGTTATTTACACCAGGCTCGCCCCGAGTTACTGGGCATGAAAGCCAGCGAGGTACTGTTTCCCAGTCAACGTGGTCGCGGCATGACCCGCCAAACTTTCTGGCATCGACTCAAGCATTGGGCGAGTGTGGCCGGTATTGAGCAAGCCCTGTCCCCCCACACCTTGCGCCACGCTTTTGCGACACACTTGTTGAATCATGGGGCCGATTTACGGGTGGTTCAGCTTTTGTTGGGCCACAGTGATTTATCGACCACGCAAATTTACACCCATGTTGCCAAGGCGCGCCTGCAAGAGTTGCATGCCGAGCATCACCCTAGAGCCTGATTGTCACGGATAGCGAAACAGGCGGTCGGCAATGTGTTTCAATGATTGTCTTTGATAAGCAGTGAGTAGTGGAGTTTTTATTTATGTACAGAATATGTAGATGTGACGCGATGACGGGCTTGCTAACAAGTTTGCGTCGGTTGAGCGTTGTTGGCGTCATTATGGCTTGTGTTGCTCAACCACTGTGGGCAGCAGAGCAGGACAGTGGTGTAGGTGAAGTGAGCAGTGAGCGCAAGGCACGCATTATGGATAGCTTGCGTTCGGCGCGTCCCGATCTCAGCTACGGCGATATTCAGGCGAGCCCCATCTCGGGCATATCAATGGTGCAGGTCGACAATGGCCCCATGCTCTATGTCTACAACGATGGTGAGTTCTTTTTTGACGGTGACCTCTATCAGGTTGATAAGGGCCGCTTTATCAACCTCAAAGAGCAGGCTCTAACGGCGGTGCGTAAAGCTCTGTTAGACGAAATTCAGCTTGATGAAATGATAGTCTTCACGCCGACTGCACCGGTTCAGGGTGTCATCAACGTGTTTACCGATGTCGACTGTGGCTATTGCCGCAAGCTGCATAAAGAAGTGCCTGAACTTAATTCCATGGGTATTGAGGTGCGTTATTTGGCTTTCCCCAGAGCAGGTATAGGCTCTGCTTCCTATCAAAAAATAACTTCTGCCTGGTGTGCTGATGAACCCCGGCAAGCGTTAACGGCGCTAAAAAACGGCGAGAAAATCGAAGAGAATCTCTGTGCCGACAACCCCGTGGCAAAACAATACAGCCTGGGTCAGCAAATGGGTGTCAATGGCACCCCCGCCATCGTGCTGGCAGACGGTTCTTTGATACCCGGTTACCGCCCTGCGGCCGATCTCGCCAGAGTACTGGGCATCGATGGCGGGCGTCGCTAGCGTAAGAATACTGCCGCCCGTTGACACTCGGCATGGCCGCCATTAAGGTGGCC
>JBFHDT010000107.1:0-7050 GCA_041584575.1 Porticoccaceae bacterium | reverse complement strand
TGGTGGCTTTTGCCGCGGCTACTGGCGTTATGCCTCTGGATATGCCTGAGTCTGTACTGGTGCGCTTTAAGGGTAAGATGCAGCCTGGTATCACCTTGCGCGATCTGGTTCACGCCATTCCCTATTACGCTATTCAAGAGGGTGTGTTAACAGTTGCTAAAGAAGGTAAGAAGAACATTTTCTCTGGTCGCGTGTTGGAGATTGAAGGCATCGAAGGCCTAACCGTTGAGCAGGCGTTTGAATTATCGGATGCCTCCGCCGAGCGTTCCGCCTCTGGTTGCACCATCAAGATGGACGAAGATGCCGTTGCAGAATACCTGCGCTCCAACATCACCATGCTGCGCTGGATGATCTCTCAGGGCTATGGCGATGTTCGCACCCTTGAACGTCGTGCCATAAAAATGGAAGAGTGGTTAGCTGCTCCATCATTGATGTCAGCCGATGCCGATGCCGAATACGCCGCCGTCATTGAAATCGACCTCAATGAAGTGAAAGAGCCCATTATCTGCGCACCGAATGATCCCGACGATGCCCGTTTACTCTCCAGTGTTGCTGGCAGTAGCATTGAAGAAGTGTTCATCGGTTCGTGCATGACCAACATCGGTCACTTCCGCGCTGCTGGTAAGTTGCTTGAGCAAACCAAACCCGGCGAGCTTAATTCGCGCTTCTGGATCGTGCCACCCACCCGTATGGATGAGCACACGTTGATGGAAGAGGGCTACTACAACATCTACGGTCGTGTCGGTGCCCGCACCGAAATGCCCGGTTGTTCATTGTGCATGGGTAACCAGGCGCGCGTTGCCCCCGGATCGACGGTCATTTCCACGTCGACCCGTAACTTCCCCAACCGTTTGGGTGATGGCGCCGATGTCTATCTGGGTTCAGCCGAACTGGCTGCGATCAGTGGCATCTTGGGTCGTCTGCCCACGCCAGAGGAATATCTTGAGAAGGCCTCAAGCATCGATTCAATGGCTGATGAAATCTACAGCTACATGAACTTCGATCAGATTGCCTCCTTCCAGGCGGCGGCTGAAGATGGCAAGCGAATTGCTGCGGAGCAAATTGTCGAAAGTGCCTAATTTGCACTTCTCAATTTGCATACGCAGGTTGCACATCTAAGCCTGCAATCGCAAGCACCCTAAGACCCTGTTTCGGCAGGGTTTTTTTATGCCTGCACTTTTAATGCTATCACTTGATCGCCCCACTCAACGACTAATCTCTCGTGAAAGCATAAGCTGAAGTTATACCAGCCATAACATTGGTTGCCCTATCAACGTTGACCTATCAACATTATTTCGATAGAATCCTCGCCCTAACCCAACCCGCCCGAAACCGAGATACTCCCGCTTACCGCAAGTACAAACTTCGCGGGCATTCAAAGCGGGAGTGCTGAGACTTAAGAGAAATTATGAGACGTTCCTGGAGCTTGTTAATCGTTATCCTGTTATTAAGTGCTGTCAGCTATGCCGTACTGACTTATTTAAATAATCGACACTTTGTGGCAACGGATAACGCCTACACCACTGGCGATATCATTACCGTCAGCTCACGCATGGAGGATATCGTTCTCTGGCTCGGTGCAGAAGAAGGTGACTACGTTGAAGCGGGACAGGCCTTGGTTAAACTCGATGGTGGCACGCCAAGAAATGCCCTCTACCGTGCACAAAGCCAGTTGGCTCGCGCTGTACAAGAAGTCGCAGCGTTAAAACAAAAAGTTAAACGACGTCAGGCTGAGGTTACCGAGCATCAGGCCGCTTATGCACTGGCCAGAAACGAAGCCGAACGACGCAAAAAACTGGCGAAGAAAAATATGATTTCTAAGGAGGAACTCGATACAGCAGTGTTGCGTATGGCCGTCACTGCTGCCGCGCTGAACACTGCGCGTCAAGCCCTGGCAGAGGCTGAAATCAACGCAACGAACCTGCCTATTGCACAGCACCCCGACGTTAAACACGCAGCGGTGTCGGTAAGGGGCTTTAGCTCCGACGTTAATAAAAGCACGGTCGTTGCACCGGTTTCGGGGCATGTCGCCAAGCGCTTTGTCTCTCCTGGCGACATTATCAAAGTCGGCAAGCCCCTATTTCAAATCGTGCAATTAGACAAGGTGTGGGTGGAAGCCAATTTTAAAGAAACCAAGTTGCGGCATTTGCGGCTCGGTCAACCGGTTACCATTACCTCTGACCTCTACGGTGAAGAGACCCATTACGACGGCAAAGTGGTGGGCGGTGGTACCGGTACTGGCGCGGCTTTTTCTCTGCTACCCGCACAAAACGCCACCGGCAACTGGTTGAAAATCGTTCAGCGGGTTCCCGTTCGTATTGCTTTGGAAGGCGATACTGTGCGTGAAAAACCCTTGCCCCTGGGCACATCGTTGCATGTCTCCATCGACACCAGCGAACGCGACGGCCTGCAATTGAATCAGACACCGAAGGTCACTCCGGTCGATGTCAGTGGCGTCTACGCTTACTGGAAGGCCGACGGTGAGGCTATGGTCGAACACATTATTGCTGAGAATCTACCTCCTACCAGTAAAACCACAAAGATGGCAGGTAGTCAGCCCTAATGGCCACGCCCACCACACGGCTACCGTTAATGCTCACAGCGGTCGCCATCGCCACCGCCAATTTCATGAATATTCTCGATACCACCATTGCAGTGGTATCTCTGCCCGCAATTTCCGGCAGTTTAGGTGCAACGCCCTCTCAGGGAGCCTGGGTACTGACCTCCTACGCGGTTTGCCTCGCCATTATGCTGCCCCTCAGTGGTTCGGTGTGTAAACGCTACGGCGAGATCAAAACCTTTGCCGTGGCCATTAGCCTGTTTACCTTGACCTCTTGTCTCTGCGGCATGGCAAGCAATTTTGAATTTCTGATTTTCTTCCGCGCATTACAGGGCCTGTCTAGCGGATTAATCGTACCTCTATCCCAAACCGTACTACTACGGATTTTCCCCCCCCAGCAACACGGTTTTGCCCTTGGCCTGTGGGCACTCACATCCGGCGTTGCCCCTGTGCTCGGCCCCATTATTGGCGGCTTTATTACCGACACCATCGGCTGGCCCTGGATTTTCTACATGAATGTGCCGGTCGGAATATTCTGTGCCTGGGTCATCTGGGCCAGTATGAAGCACGATGAGACCGAGATAAAAAAGGAACCTATCGACGTCGTCGGCATGCTGCTGCTCTCAGTAGTAGTACTGCTCGCGCAGTTAGTCATGGATAAGGGCCACGAGCTAGATTGGCTTGGTTCGCCGGAAATTCGCTTGATGCTTAATATTGCAGTGATCGGTTTTATTGGTTTTGTCGTTTGGGAGAGGCGCGAACCCCATCCCATTGTCGACTACACCTTGTTGAAAATTCCCAGCTTTGTTATTTGTTCGGTTATAGCCGCAATTTTTTATATCAGTTACTACACCACCACCGTGCTGTATCCCATTTGGATGCAATCGGTACTTGGTTACACTGCCACCTGGGCGGGCCTGGCTATGGCTGGCACTAGCCTGGTGCCCATTTTCGGCATGCTGATTGTCGGCAAACATCTGGCCAAATTAAACCTCCGTCACTTGATGATTATTGGCAGTGCTTTTATTGCCTACGGTATTTATCTACAAGCCCTTTGTACCGTCGAAACCACTTTTAGCTCGATGTTCTATGCCCGCGTCATTATGGGCATTGGTTTTGGTTTTATATTCCCGCCACTCATGGCCCTGTCATTAATCGGTGTGCCACCTGAAAAAACCCCCTCCGCTGCGGGTTTTTTCAATTTCTTCCGTATGTTCTCTTCGAGCTTAGGCATTGCTATTGGCATTACGGTATGGCAGAACCGTACGGTTTTCCACCGCCAGCACCTCGTTGAAAACCTCACGCCCCTGGAAGCCGGTAAAGATATTGCGTTCCAACCTTTAATTGAACTCGCAGGTGATAATGAAACGGTCATGTGGGCCATGGCGGAACAACTCAGCACCTTGCAAGCATCGACCCTCGCCCTCAGCGATACTTTCATATATTGTGCACTGGCTTATATTCCCGTGGTGCTATTAACGCCCTTTATACCGAAACGGCTTCCCCAGCGACCGGATACGGGTAAAGCCGTTAACAATGACAAGGAACTCGTCTTAGCCAATGATTGATCTCGCAGATAACCTGGTACGCCAAATAGGTCTACTCTATAGGACTATGATGAAAGCCCTGGAAACGGAAACAGCTCCGCTAGGCGTAGGCTCTGGGCGTATTTCCTATCTCTTTATGCTCTATATCAACGAGGGACTGACTCAACAGGAAATGGCCAATCGCCTGCAGGCCGACAAGGGCGCTGTGGCCCGAACGCTCGCCCAGCTTGAAGAGCAGGGCTATGTCAGCCGCCGTCGCGACCCTTCTGACAAACGCGTAACGCGGGTTTATTTGACCGACAAATCGAAAGCACTACAGGGCGATCTGGAAAATGCCGTAGAACGAGTGATTACTCGTTTAAAGGAAAATATCGCTGTGGGCGAGCACGATGTTATCAAAGATCAGCTCGCGCTGATGCTGGAATCTATAAGCACTCATTATGGTCCAACTCCGCTCAAGCGCCAGCATATCAAACAGAAAACTGGCAACTAATATCTTTTGACTTCTGCTTCAAAGGCTATTTAACAATCACCACACCTTGGGCGCTGTCGGGGTTAAAAGCCCCCATAAAATGATACGACCCAGCTTTTAAAGGGCCAATTTTAATTTTTTCAGTTTTACCGGCAGCGATAATTTTTTCGCGGTGTAAATCTTTGCTTTGAAACTCTTCAGCGCTAGCATCTTTATTTTCAACCACCAAAAAGGCTAGGCTATTAGCCGGAACCTGCACCTGGGATGGGGTAAATAGGTGGTTTTTTAACACCACCCGATACTCTACACGCTCAGCATTGGCCGCTACTGCCAGCAGGCTGAGCACTAATACTAATAAAAAGTTATGCATACCCTGTCCTCATTTTTACCTAAGCAATCTACGACAGGCTAACATTAACACTGGCTGATGCTTGACTGGCTTTCACTTTAGCGGCGTCAATAGATTCGCCCCGCGCCAAACAAACACCCATGCGCCGTCGTCCCGCGACTTCGGGCTTACCGAAGAGGCGAAGCTGCGTATCGGGCTCACTCAAGGCCTGCTCAAGATTTGAAAAGTTAATACGGCTCGATTCGCCCTCGACCAGGATCACAGAAGAAGCCGATGGCCCGAGTTGCTGAATATTGGGTACTGGCAAACCAAGAATGGCTCTCACGTGCAGAGCGAACTGACTGAGATCCTGAGAGATCATCGTCACCATGCCTGTGTCGTGAGGGCGTGGTGAGACCTCGCTAAAGATTACCTCATCACCCTTAACAAATAACTCGACACCGAAAATACCCCAGCCACCCAGAGCGGTGGTCACTTTTTCAGCCATGGCCTGAGCTGCGGACAGGGCTTTATCGGACATCGCTTGGGGTTGCCAGGATTCGCGGTAATCGCCATCTTCCTGTCGGTGCCCAATCGGCGCGCAAAAACTGGTGCCATTGCGATGACGTACTGTTAAAAGCGTAATTTCGTAGTCGAAATCGACAAAGCCTTCGATGATGACCCTCCCTGCTCCGGCGCGACCACCCTCCTGAGCGTAGGCCCAAGCAGCAGCGATCTCACTAGTTTCACGAATCAGGCTTTGCCCCTTGCCGGATGAACTCATAATAGGCTTCACCAGGCAGGGAATACCAATCTCTGCAACGGCTGCTTCAAAATCTTCAAGGGTACTGGCAAAGCGATAGCTCGAGGTCGCCAAGCCCAAGTCTTCACCTGCCAGACAGCGAATGCCTTCACGGTTCATCGTTAACTGGGCTGCTCTAGCCGTGGGCACGATATTCACACCAGCCTTTTCGAGCTCCACCAAGGTATCGGTGGCAATCGCTTCAATTTCAGGAATCACATAATCGGGCTGCTCGCGCTCAATAATGTCTCGCAGCGCAGGGCCATCAAGCATTGACAGCGTGTAAGAGCGATCGGCTATTTGCATGGCCGGGGCGTTGTCGTAGCGATCGAGGGCAACTACCTCAAGTCCCATGCGTTTTAGCTCAATCGCCACTTCTTTGCCCAGCTCGCCAGAACCGCAAAGCAAGGCTTTCGTCCCAGTGCTCGAAAAAGGCGTGCCTATACTTAAAGAATCTGCTGGTGCTGTACCTGAAATAGCCATGCTGGGCTCTCCTCTACGGGCGAAATAGGTGGGCGCCTATTATAGGACATGCGCATAAGCCATGAGTACGGCCAGCCGTTTATTTATCACTTAAAAACTTAGCAACACGCTAGTCACTCTCAATTGATAATAATTGCTATTTCAAAGCTCGATATAGGCTAAAATAACACCCCTCTTTTATCTACCTCGATATCCTTTGCCATGCCCTTTATGCCCGAACTGCTCTCCCCCGCTGGAACCTACAAAAGTATGCGTTACGCTTTCGCCTACGGCGCCGATGCTGTCTATGCGGGACAACCGCGCTATAGCTTGCGAGTGCGAAACAACGAGTTTAATCACCTCGATATTATGGCCGAGGCGGTTGCCGAGGCTCACACCCAGGGTAAAAAGTTTTACATCGCCAGCAACATCTCACCTCACAATAACAAGGTAAAAACCTATATCCGCGATATGGCTGAGGTCATCGCTATGGGCCCAGACGCACTGATTATGTCCGACCCAGGCCTGATTATGCTAGTACGTGAAAAGTGGCCCGAGATGCCGATTCACCTTTCAGTGCAGGCTAATGCGGTCAACTATGCCTCGGTGAAGTTTTGGTATAAACAAGGCTTAAGCCGGGTGATTCTGTCCCGCGAGTTATCTCTTGATGAAATCGCCGAGATTCGCGACGAGTGCCCGGAAATGGAGCTCGAGGTGTTCGTCCATGGCGCGCTGTGTATCGCCTATTCTGGCCGCTGCTTGCTCTCGGGTTATATGAATCATCGCGACCCTAATCAAGGTGCCTGCACCAATGCCTGCCGCTGGAAGTATCAAGCCCATGAAGCCACCCAGGATGCGACGGGGAATATCACCCCGGTC
>JBFHDT010000106.1:0-7089 GCA_041584575.1 Porticoccaceae bacterium | reverse complement strand
GGTATGAGCAATATCCTCTCTGGTTTGCGTGTGGTAGAGGGTGCGGCCTTTGTTGCGGCGCCTTCGGGGGCGATGACCCTGGCCCAGCTCGGTGCCGATGTGATTCGCTTCGATATGATTGGCGGTGGTCTCGATTACCGCCGCTGGCCGGTTGACAAAAACAATCAAAGTTTGTTTTGGGCTGGCCTCAATAAGGGCAAGCGCTCGATAGCTGTCGACTTTCGTAAACCCGAAGGACAAGAGCTTCTTACCCGTTTGATTAGTACGCCGGGTGACGAGGCGGGGATGTTCTTAAGTAATTTCCCCGCTAAAGGCTGGCTGGCCTATGATCAGTTGCGCAAACACCGCGATGACCTAATTTATATGAATCTCAGTGGCGATCGTCACGGTGGTTCTGCCGTTGACTATACGGTCAATTGCGCCATGGGCTTGCCGACCATGACCGGAGAAAATAGCGAGCCAGTCAATCACGTACTCGCCGCCTGGGATGTGATTACCGGTCAGACACTGGCCCTGGGTATGCTTGCCGCAGAGCGCCACCGGCGTATGAGTGGCGAGGGGCAGTTGATTAAACTGGCGCTGGCCGATGTGGCGCTGGCGACTATGGGCAACCTCGGGTTTATCGCCGAGGCGCAAATTAATGGTGAAGATCGCCAGCCTTGCGGTAACTATTTATTTGGCGCTTACGGTAAAGACTTTCTTACGGCTGACCAACGTCGGGTGATGATTGTCGGCCTGACCGGCAATCAGTGGAAGGGCATTTGTAAAGCTACGGGGTTGAGCCGTGAAATAGACCAGCTAGCTGAACGCCTTGGTTTAAATCTGCGTCAGGAAGGCGATCGTTTTACTGCACGGGTAGAACTTACCGCTTTATTTGAACCCTGGTTTGCCAGTCATACTTATGCGCAGGTGACGGCGATACTGGATGAACACAAGGTGTGCTGGGGCAAGTATCAGACGCTCAAGCAACTGGTTGACAGTGACCCTGAGTGCTCTGTTGAAAACCCAATGTTTAGCAATGTTACACAGCCAGATATTGGTACTTATCTAAGCCCGTCGAGCCCATTTCAGTTTAGTGGTTTTGAACGTCAGTCTGCCCAACCAGCACCAGCGCTGGGACAGCACACGGAAGAGATTCTCGCTGAGACGCTGGGCCTGAGCAGCGTTGAAATAGGCCGCCTTTACGATCAAGGTGTCGTCGCGGGGTAGGGTAGCTCCATGTTTCCAGGTGTCGGTTGTTTATTCTACGTACATGCCTTTGTGGCGGATAGTAAGTTTGATGAAACATAGAAGCGACGCTTATATTCTTTAGGGTTCCTAGTCTCGAGGTTTATTATGGAAAATCAATATCTGGGTCGTATGCCGATAGAATCGGAGGCCAGCTTTCGCAAGCAAGTCGATATTGCTTGGACAGACTTTGTCAATAAGGGTGAATGCCGGCCGGGGCAGGTCAGGGATGTGATTTGCGATTCCTGGAAGCGTTGTCGTGATCGGGGCGTTGAATTTACTCAGCACTATCCCCCAATGGTCGCCCTCGGCGCTCAACTCGACGTTCTCAAGCAGGAAAACGAAGAGCTCCTGCGTGCTTCTCGCAATACCTGGCAAATGCTCTCTGACATTTTGTCTGATAGCAAAAGCTTTCTCACTGTGGCCGAAAGTAATGGCGTGCTGCTCGATGTTTGTGGTGATCCCCATCTGCGTGAAAGCCTGGCCGGCCAGCGCATTGCGCCTGGCTATGACTGGAGCGAGAATTGTACCGGCACCAATGCGGTAGGTACCGCTGTGGCTTTAAAGCGGCCAGTCGAAGTGCACAGTGTCGAGCATTTTTGTGAGCCGGTGAAAATCTGGAGCTGTTCGGCGGCACCAATTATTGATGCCATTGACGGTGATCTGTTGGGCGTTATCGACGTCTCCACTCTCAATCACGCCTACAGCGCCCAGAGTTTGGCCCTGGCAATGACGGCGGCGCGACAAATTGAGCAAACGCTGCACTCACGCGAGCTGGCGCGCAATGTCGCCCTGGTCGACCGATTTGCCGGCAGTGTTGGTCGCTGGCGCCAGGATGGGGTGGTCTTGCTCGATCGCAAGGGCCGCGTGGTGACCGCGAATGACAAGGCCAAAAGCCTGTTTGCCAGTGAGCATATTGAAGAAAAGCTCGACAAGAATTATTGTCTGCTACAGCCCGAAAGTCTGGGTGCGGTAGAAGACTGGGAAGCGTTGCTACCTAGCGCGATTGTGCCGGTCGCTTACGAGAGCTATAACCGCGATGGTCGTAACGAGGGAGGCATCTTAGTTATCCGCCCCCGCCTCGCAGCGGTGCGACCTAGCCTGTCCGCCCCCCAGGCTATATCAGCTTCGGCTCTTGATGCTATCGTCGGCGAAAGTCCGGGGATACTGGCTCTAAAAGACCGAGTTTTACGTCTGGCTGCGTCTTCTGCTCCGGTACTGATACAGGGCGAAACCGGGTCTGGTAAGGACTTATTCGCCCGTGCTGTGCATTATGCTGGCAGTGGTGATGGCGCGCCCTTTGTCACGGTTAATTGTGGCGCCCTGACTCGGGAGCTGGCGGTCGGAGAGCTACTTGGCTATGAGTCTGCGGCCTTTGCCGGTGCGGCCTCAAAGGGACTCATGGGTAAGTTTGAAGAGGCTCACGGTGGCACTTTGTTTCTTGATGACGTTGGTGAGTTATCACTCGATGTGCAAGTCGCCCTGTTACGGGTTATACAAGATGATGTCGTGCTTGGAGTGGGTGGTAGTACACAGAGCACGGTTGCCGTTAGAATTATTGCTGCCACCAATCGCAGCCTCGCTCTCGCGGTTGAGGAAGGGCGTTTTCGTGAAGACCTGTATTACCGGCTCAAGGTTATGTCTCTCGATGTTTTACCTTTGCGTGAGCGCACCGGTGATATTGAGTTGTTAGGACGTTTATTTCTCAAACAGTTCGCCCAGACTTATGCCAGTGAGCCTCGTCAGCTTGATCCTTTATTACTCGATGCGTTGTGTCAGTATCCCTGGCCGGGTAACGTTCGCCAGTTGCGGGCGGTACTCGAAAGTATGTTTGTGATGGGTGATTCCCAGATCCTTAGCTGCGATGAACTACCCGATGATATTACCGCTGCGCTGAATGGTGAGGGCCCGGATGTGTTGCGCGTTAATCAGTCACAGGTATTAGATGATCCGGCAAGTAAAGCTCTGCCGGGTGCCGAAACACTGGATGATCTGGAGTGCGAGGCCATCCGTAAAGAATTGTTTTTGCACAGGGGTAATCGCTCCAAAGTAGCGCGAATCCTGGGTATTTCCAGAAGCACTCTGTATCGGAAAATAAAAAACTATAGGCTGGAGGAGGATTAAGCGTGATTAGCTCAGATAAGAGCCTGTGCCGGTTTACCTCCTCGCCTTGCTAAGGCAGAATGACGGGCTAAATGGATATTCGACAAGCGCCTGCGCGGGCAACAGCGGGTACCGCCTGAAGAGAAGCAGCGACAACCATCTATATGGAATTTAACGACAAATTTTAACGACTCAAAATAAGGTCGAACTACATGGAGTTAGGACATGGCGAGTAAAGAAGCAGAATCGATAGTGGGTTTGTACCGTGAGTGGTCTGAGAAGCTGGTGCTCGGCGGTGATATGGAACTATCAGAGTTGCGTGAACTATTTGATCACTGGGGTGATTTAAGCTCAGAGCCAGCGGGTGTTGAATTTCAGGAAGCTGTGTTGGCGGGTGTTGATTGCGTTTGGGCAATTCCCACAGGTGCCGACAAAAGCCGCGTGGTGATTTGCTGCCACGGCGGTGGTTTTATGGTTGGTTCACCGAAAAGCCACAACAAGATGTATGGCCATGTGGCAAAAGCCGTGGGCTGTAGTGCTCTGATCATCGACTACACCCGCGCCCCTGAAAACCCCCACCCCGGCATTGTCGAGCAAGCCGTTGCGGTGTATGGGCAGTTACTCGAGCAGGGCTATAAGCCCGAGCATATTGCCACTACTGGTGATTCCGCTGGAGGCAACTTATGCACTTCAATGATCCTTTATGCACGCCACAAAGGTTTGCCAGCACCCGCTTGCACGGCACCTCTATCGCCCTGGTATGACATGGAGTCGAAAGGCGCCAGTATGCAAACGAATGCTGAAAAAGATGCGCTGGTTGGCGGCGATATGCTTGAGGGTATGATCGGTGCTTTCCTTGGAGAGACAGGCTCCAGGCAAGACCCTTTTGCCAACCCGCTGTATGGTGATTTGGCCGGTTTTCCACCGACTTTGATTCAGGTCGGAGAGTATGAAGTTTTACTCGATGACAGCACCCGTTTTTATGAAAATGCCAAAGCGGCAGGTGTTGATGCCGAACTTCAGGTGTTTAGTGAAATGCAGCACGTTTTTCAATTTATGGCGGGCAATGCGCCTGAGGCTGATGATGCAATTGAGAAAATTGCTGCCTTTATGCGCCCACATCTGGGTTTGAGTTAATGATTTAGGGCCGGGGCTTCCCGGTTATTAGGAATGGGTCGCAGTGCTTCTACTGTGGCCTTTGTGTGAGCAAGTAGTGAAACGACAAGAGGTAAGAGAATAGCGATGATTGAATACGACAAGATTTATATCAATGGTGAGTGGGTAGCACCTTCCGGCGAAGGGACATCGCACCTGGTTAACCCTGCGACCGAAGAGGTTTTCGCCACGGTGCCTATGTCTTTCCCTGAAGATGTTGATAAAGCGGCCAAAGCGGCCCGCGAAGCTTTTATCCCTTGGTCACAGACGCCGGCTGTTGAGCGTAAAGCCTTCATTGAAGCGATTTGCGCCAAGCTTAAAGAGCGCAAAGATGAAATGGCTTCGTTGATCTCCCAGGAGATGGGCATCCCCGTTCACTTTGCTCTGGGTATTCAGGTGCTGGGCCCCATTTCAGGCTTGAAGAATTTTGCTAACCTGGCCGAAACCATGGATGCTGTTAAAGAGCATGATGAAGGCTACATTACGATTAGAGAAGCCATCGGTGTTTGTTCCTTTATCACACCCTGGAACTTCCCGCTGTTTCAGGTGATTGCTAAAGTTGGCCCCGCGCTGGCCGCCGGTTGTACCTGCATTCTCAAGCCTAGTGAACAGACCCCTTTATCGTCGTACATCTTTGCCGAAGTGTGTGATGAAGTGGGTTTGCCTGCAGGTGTCTTTAACCTGCTGCCGGGTAAAGGATCGATGATTGGTGATGAGCTGAGCTCTCACCCTGAAGTTGACCTGGTGTCTTTTACCGGCTCCACTGAAGTGGGTGTTGATGTTGCCAAGTCTGCCGCAACCACTGTCAAGCGTGTGTGTCAGGAGCTGGGTGGCAAGTCGGCCTTTATTATTGCCGAGGACGCGCCCATCGAAAAAGCAACCAAGTATGTGGTGAAAGACTCCATGTTTAACTCGGGGCAAATGTGTGTGCAGTTGAGCCGCATTTTTGTTCACGAGTCGCAATACGAAGAAGCATTGGCAGTGGCGAAGAAGGTCAGTGAACGACTGGTAGTGGGTGATCCTACTTCTACAGATACTTTCCTTGGCCCACTGAGCTCTATGAAGGCACGCGCGTCAGTGACTAAAATGATTGATGATGCATTGGCGAATGGTGCTCGCCTGGTCGCTGGTGGCAGTGAGCTACCTGAGGGTATTGATAAAGGCGCCTATGTTCGCCCCACCATTCTCGGTGACGTCACCAATGATATGCCCATCGCGCGCAATGAGGTTTTCGGACCAGTACTGTGCTTTATTCCCTACAAAGACGAGGCCGAAGCTATCCGTTTCGCCAATGACTCCGATTTTGGTTTATCCAGCGGCGTTTGGGCCGAAAGCAAAGAGACCCAAATGCGGATCGCCCGCCAATTGCGCGCTGGCCAGGTCAAAGTGAATGGTCCTGCATTCAGTTTTGCTGCGCCCTTCGGTGGTTATAAAATGTCCGGTAACGGTCGTGAATGGGGTGCCAGCGGTTTAATCGAGTACACCGAAGAAAAAGCTATTTTACTCGGCGCCTGATCTTAGTGAGTGCATAGCATCAACTCGTGTTCTTCACGGGTTGATGCTCGACGTTAGCGCCCTTGTTGTCTCTGTCGTAGGAGAAGAGGGCGTAAGCGGACTTTCCAGGGGCGTGTTCTCGCCCGCAATGAAGTTTTAATGGAGAATCAAGGTATGTCTGTAACCCGATTTCGTTTTCCCTTTGTCGAAATGCCCGCTGAGGCGACACAGTTGCGACAAGAGGTTCGGGAGTTCCTTGCCGAGGAGCGAGCCAATGGCGGTTATACGCCGATGGCTGATTGCTGGGCAGGTGGTATGAGTGCTGAGTTCAGTCACAAGCTGGGTCAGCGCGGTTGGCTGGGCATGACCTGGGATAAAAAATACGGCGGTCACGGACGCAGTTTCCTCGAACGCTACGTCGTTACCGAGGAGATGCTCGCAGCCGGTGCGCCTGTTATGGCCCACTGGATTGCCGATCGTCAAAGTGGTCCGCAAATTATTAAACATGCCGATCCAGAAGTTCGCGATGCCATTATTCCACGGATTGTTGCCGGTGAATGCTTTTGTGCGATTGGTATGAGTGAGCCGGGTAGCGGTTCCGACCTTGCGTCAGTATCGACGCGTGCTGAGAAAGTAGAGGGCGGTTGGAAAGTCAATGGCACCAAACTGTGGTCAACCGGGGCCCACGGCCCGGGTTGTGATTACATGATCACTTTACTGCGCACCTCGCCTCTCGATACGTCGGCGCGACATAAAGGTTTGTCGCAATTTCTCATCGACCTCAATACACCGGGTGTGGATGTACGCGGCATTGCCGACATCGGCGGTCAGGTGCATTTTAATGAAACCAACTTTGAAGACGTCTTCGTGCCTGACTCTCATGTGCTAGGTGAAGTCGGTGGCGGCTGGAATATGGTGGTGGGCGAGTTGGCTCTTGAGCGTTCTGGCCCTGAGCGATTCCTCAGTACGTTTATTGTGCTGCAAGAGGCGATGCGTCTATTGGTCAATAATCCGACGGCTCAAACTGAAGAAGTACTCGGTCAGGTGGTGGCTAAAATCAAGACCCTGCGCCGTATGTCGCTGGGCATTGCCGGTTTGTTACAGGAGGGG
>JBFHDT010000105.1:0-7113 GCA_041584575.1 Porticoccaceae bacterium | reverse complement strand
GTGGGCGATGACTGAGAAACTGGCGACTGTTCAAGCCTCGACGCTCGGCCTGGATGACACCTTCATGGTTTGCATCTGGGTAGCAGTGCCAGTGCTATTTTTGGCGATGTTTATTCCCGCCAAGCTGGGTCCAAAGCCGCCCAATGAGAGCGGCACTGGTTAAAGTATTCTGGTTGAAGTATTACGTTTTTTTATTGATTAGGGCGAGCCGTTAGCGGGCACATCAACATGGGTAATTTCGACTCTCGATGTCGCCTTGCTCCTGTCCATATCCTGAATAGAACCCTGATAGGTCAAGCAAAATAAGGTGCAGGCGACGGGGGAGCGTTTGACCATTTTAATCCGCGGGGTGATTTCACCACCTTCAAGCAGGTGAATAAAAGTATCCTGATTAAAAACTGCAAGCCACATAGCGGCCTGATTAATGTTTTTCTACAGGGCGTAACCAACGGGTATTGAGTACGACGAGATCGGTGAATACCTCGCGCACTTCACCGTCGTATGCCACCAACGGAACATTGAACCGCTTGATTTTCTTTTTTAACGATACCCAAACCAATATTCAACTCAAGAGCAATGCTTTTTTATTGAACACCTTGTCGTTAATTTAATCGGGAGAGAGGGTCGACAGAATAGTGTGTAGTTCGAGTGTTCTAGTCACCGGCTTTATTAGCTTGCGGTCGTGCATCGAAACAATCAATGGCGTGCCGTCGGGTAAAAAACCAATGCCCGAGGGCTGGCCGGGCATGTTGACGACCTTTGTACGCTCGCCATCCCTCGTTAAGGTATAAACCGTGTGGCCGTGCATATTGGATAACCAAAGTTTATCGTCGCGCCAGCGTGGGCCCTCGAGGAATACGAAGCCATTGGCAAGTACAGTAGTGTTTAGCACTTTCGTGGAAAACTTCTACTCATTTAAGATTGTAATTTAAAGGTGTTTTTAATGTTGCTGTGGCTTGTGTTGTGCGGCCTTGCTTTCTGCCCGAAGCGGGTCGGGGCTGCGTTTCATGTCGGGGGTGCCATTTCTGGCTTCAAGAATAGTATCGATAGTGTGTAACAACTCTTTAATATTAAAGGGCTTGGTTAAATACGCGTATGCGCCGGCCGCTAGTAACTTTTCGGCCTGGTTCTTTGTGGCATTGGCACTGAGGATTACCACTGGAATTTTTCGGGTTTCAGTCTGTGATTTCAAACGGGCTAATACTTTATCGCCCATCAGGATAGGTAAGTGCAGGTCGAGCAGTATCAAATCTGGTTTATGACGGAGGGCCAAATCAATTCCTAACTCGCCTTGCATAGCCGCAATTAACTTGATGTGTGGTCGTTGGGAAAGGGCAACCTCCATCAGGCGGAGGTTGGGGGCATTGTCCTCTATGTAAAGTATCGTAGCGAGCGGAAGAGCTTGTTCTACAATGGCTTTTATTTCATGACGTTCTACTTCGCCTTGGTCGCGCTTGCTGTCGTTATCAATCAAGGGAAACTCAATCCAGAAGGTTGTGCCCTTGTCGATCTCACTGTCCAAGTACAGCGTGCCACCCATTGCTTCAACTAGTGTTTTACTCACGGCCAGACCCATGCCGCTACCTTCTACAGAACTATTCTCTGCGCCGAGGCGTTCAAAGGGTTCAAATACTCGCTCGAAGTTATCTCTGGTGATACCAGGGCCGGTATCACACACGTTGATGCGTAAAATGTTGCCGCGTATCTCATTACAGTACAGTTCAATTGTGCCGCCATCATGATTGTACTTGACTGCGTTGGCCATGAGATTGAGCAGTACTTGTTTCAGTCGCTGTAGGTCAGCGACAATGTATTTATCACTTTCCTCCGGTCTCGGTAATTTGAGATTGATGTCGCGAGCAGCGGCTAATGGCTGAATCAAGCCTGATACATCGTTCAGTAAATCGACTACGTGCACGGGTTCTGGGGAGATGCTCTGTTGACCTGATTCGATATGGGCGATATCCATCACCTCGTTGATCAGTTTGGTCAGGTGCCATCCTGCATTAATGATTTGGTTGACGCTTTCGTGATCTTGGGAGCTAAGTTCCCTTATTTCGAGTAGTTGGCTAAAACCAAGGATTGCGTTCAAGGGTGTGCGTAACTCGTGGCTCATTCGAGAGAGGAAATTAGTCTTGGCCTCGTTGGCTCTTTCAGCTTCTTCTTTCGCTAGAATTAACTGACTTTCTGCTAGCTTGCGTTGCTCGATGTTACGAACGATAGCAACAAAGTGGCCATACCGTCTTTCAGTATTAATGTATTGGAGAGATATTTCTACGGGAATATCATGGCCATCCTTGTGCCGGTGTAATGTTGTAAATACTAAGGAGCTTATTGAGCCATCCAGTAAGGGACGAATGGCATCGCGAAACTGAGCCTCATCAAATTCTGGTTTGATATCGAAAGGATGCATTGTCATCAGTTCGTCGTTGCTGTAACCAATTTCATCGGATGCATTGCGATTGGCATAGAAAAATAAGAGGCTATGCCCCTCGAACATGTAGACGCAGTCCAGAGTTTGGTCGAGGGTGTGCTTGACTTCACTGAGTTCTGCCTGGTGTGAATCTTGTTCACTGATATCTTGAAACATAGTAATAAAGATACGTCGGGTACTGAGTTTGACCTCTGACGTCGATAAAACCATTGGGAAGGTGCTAGCGTTTTTACGTTGACCGATGATTTCATGGCCACTAATTTTTGTGCTGCTGGTGATAAGGTCGGAAATATCGGTAACCTCCTCAACAGCAGTAGATGATGGTATGAGCAGGTTTACGTTCTTGCCTATGGCCTCATCAGCTGTGTAGCCAAATATTGTTTCGGCGGCAGGGTTGAAGGTTTCAATTAGGCCTTTGGCGTCAATAGAAATAATGCCATTAACGGCACCGTCGACAATAGCCTGGGTGCGGGCCTCTTGGTCACGGGTTTTTTCCTCGCTAATAATTAAGTGCTGATTAGCCTGATAGTAACGCCGGTTGATACAGTAAAAAATAGTTAGCAGTATTAATGCACAAAATAATACACCGCCATAAAGCTGATAAACGGAGGGATCGTGGGCTTCTAATTGTTGCTTTTTGTCGATGAATAAGCTCGATTGTATTGCTGCTAGATTGACTAAAATATCTTCAAACAGTGTATCGAAGAGAATATTCTGGTCTTTTACAGCACCTATCGTTAACCCCATCCATTGGTCGCCCAGAATATTTAATCTTTGGACTTGGGTTTGTAATTTTTGCAGCTTTTTTACGAGTACGGGGTCTTCGAGCTTTACCATTTGCTGTTGTTGATACTCGCCACCCAGCAGCATTGTGTCGATCAGTTGCATAGTGTTTTGCAAATGGCTATCAATGCGTTCGGGCTGCAATGTTTGCCCACTAATAACGATTTTTTGCAGTGATAGTTGATAAAGGGTTAGGTCGGCTTTGACCTCAAAGACCATGTTTTCAAGGTGCGAAATACGTACTGGTTCGTCGCGAGAGACCTGTGCCTGGTAGATCAATGTGCTGAAGGTGAGAGCGAGAAAAGAAATGCCGAGCAGCGTTATAAATTTAAAGCTCCGTTCTAAGCCTTGTTTTGTACCTACGTCCTGGTTACGGGTTTTGAACATATTCAGGTATCACGTTATTGTTATTTCGCTGCCCATGACCATTTTCATAATTTAGTTCTACACAATTTAGTTCTACACAATTTAGTTCTACACAATTTAGTTCTACACAATTTAGTTCTACACTATATAGCGAAGTGAACGTTTTTAAGCAACTATTGTGTCCAGGGTATGGGGGCTGGTTTCAAAATCTGCCCCAGTGGTCGACAGTGAGTTGTTATTGTAAAAAGTCGTCTACGCCTTTAACGTTCACTTCTAGAAAATAATAACTATTAAGAAGGAGTTGTTCGCATGCTCGATATCGGCATTCTTTTTATGTTTCGCAATCCACCTTTTAACAGTAACGACTGGGCAAGTATTTATCGCCATGAACTCGATCACGCGGTTGCCTGTGAAACGCTGGGCTACGACCATGTCTGGCTTAGTGAGCATCACTTTGTCGAAGACGGTTACTCCCCATCGGTGTTGCCTATAGCAGCGGCTATTGCGGCACGAACCGAGCGGGTGCGCATTGGCACCTATGTGCTCCTGTTACCCCTGCACAACCCGGTGCGTGTGGCTGAAGATGCCGCCACCGTCGATGTGATTTCACACGGTCGTTTTGATCTGGGCATGGGTTTGGGTTATCGCCCGGGCGAATTTACGGGCATGGGTATTAGTTCTAAAGAGAGGGGTGCTCGACTGGCCGAGGGCTTGCCACTCGTACAGTCTATGCTCAATGGTGAAAAGGTCAGCCACGATGGCCGTTTTAATCAATATACCGATGTTCAATTGTTTCCGCCGCCGGTGCAACAACCCTTCCCTATTTGGGTGGGTGCGCGCGGCGATAAAGCTTTAGATAGGGCGGCACGGCTGGGTTGTCATCTGGCATCGACGGGTGCGGTGGAGCATCGGCTGAAATATATCGAAGCCCTGCGCCGTCATGGTCGGGACCCAGATGATTTCAATATTGCCCATCTGCTTATTTGCTATGTCGCGGACAGTGATGAACAGGCCTGGGACGACTGTGCTGAGCCCCTGCACCATGTGATGAGTGAATATCAAGCCTGGGCAGAAGAGTCGGGTGATGCAACGGGTGACGGCGTTGCCGAAAGTACGGTGCCCTTACCAGAGGAATTGAAGAAAACCCGCTACTGTGAAAGCTTTGGTCGCTCGGCTATTATTGGCAGCCCCGAAACGGTGCTGGCGCAGTTATTAGCGGCACATGAAGAGTCACCGGGTACTCACCTGACCTTAATGATGTCGCTCCCAGGGGCAGACCCCAGCAGGACGCGACACAGTATGGCGTTGTTTGCCAGTGAGGTGATGCCAAGGCTTAAAGCACAAAGTTAATAATGCAGTTTTAATGTTACTTTAGGCTTTGTATAACAGGGTACACAATATTATTAACACGCTTATGCCCTTATTAACGGGGTAGCCAAAGCATAAATTAAGGTGAAAAGTAGTGAGTAGTACAGACAAAAAACCGGTAATAGCAATTCTCGGCGGTAGTGGTGATCTCGGCGGTGGCCTCGCCCTGCGCTGGGCAACGGCGGGTTATGAAGTGATTATCGGTTCGCGCACTGAAGAAAAGGCACAAGCGGCGGCTGAAGAATTAAATGCCCGCGACTTAGCTATTCCCGCACGCGCCATGACCAACGAAGCGGCAGCGGCGGCTGGTGAAGTTGTGGCGATGACCGTGCCCTTTGCCAATCATCAATCGACCCTCGAAGCGATTCGCGAGGCGGTGCAGGGTAAAGTTTTTATCGACGTTACCGTGCCACTCATGCCGCCAAAGGTGGGCACTGTACAAATGCCCGAGGGCGGCTCTGCCTGCATTCAGGCCCAGGCTTACCTGGGTGATGAGGTGAAAGTTGTTTCCGCCTATCAAAATGTGGCGGCTGCGCATTTGAACGATCTCGACCATGCCCCGGACTGTGACGTACTGGTGTGTGGCAATGATAAAGAAGCCTGTGCCCTGGTCGTTTCACTCACCGAAGCGGCGGGTATGAAGGGCTGGCACGCAGGGCCAATTGCCAACTCCGTTGTTGCCGAGGCCATGACCTCGGTGCTGATTACCCTCAATCGACGTTACAAAATTCCGGGTGCTGGGTTCAGTATTACCGGTAAACCCCGGGTTTAAATGTTGCGTGAGTTACCGATAGTGCTGCCCAGGGCTGCGCTAGTTAATAGCGTTTGTCTGGGTCTGTGTTGATGACAGCGACTCAGTTACAACTCATTGCTCTTAGCAGTTTCCCCCTGGTTGAACCGGGTGATGATCTTGCTCGGCTCATTGAAGACAGCCTGAGTGCGAATCAGTTAACCCTGGAAGATGGCGATGTGCTAGTACTCGCGCAAAAAATAGTCTCCAAGGTTGAAGACCGCTATGTCGATTTAAAACAGGTCGAGCCCACCGTTGAAGCACGAGAGTTGGCAGCAGCGGTCGATAAAGATCCGCGTATCGTTAGTGTGATTCTTGACGAGTCAAACGCAGTGGTGCGTCATTGCCCCGGTGTGTTGATCGTCGAACATCGCCTCGGCTATGTGATGGCTAATGCCGGTATCGACGCCTCGAATATTCAACATGCCGACAACCAGTGCGGCGAGGAACGTGTCGAGCGGGTGTTGCTACTGCCTAATAATCCCGATCAATTTGCCGCCGATTTAGCGCAACACTTGCTGCAAACTCTCGGTGTGAAAGTCGCTGTTATTATTAACGACAGTGTGGGCCGCGCCTGGCGCAATGGCACTACTGGTCTCGCCCTGGGTGCGGCCGGTTTGGCGGCCCTCGACGATAGACGCGGTGACAAAGATTTGTACGGACGCACCTTACAGGTGACGGAAGTTGCCGTTGCCGATCAGTTGGCCAGCGCAGCAGCTTTACTGCAGGGCGAGGGTGGTGAGGGTAAGCCGGTCGTGCTTGTTCGTGGTTACAATTTTGACAGTGCAGCCGAGCGTTGTAATGGGGTTAGTGCTCTGTTGCGCGATAAAGAGCGGGATTTATTTAGATAGGGAAAGTTAAGGAAGTTGAGTTAACAAGGCTCAGATAAAGAGGGTTTTCGATAGCGAAGGTTTAGACTTTGGACGCTTGGGTAAAGGGGATGACGGTGAGAAAAGTTCAGGTGGTAGGTGTTGCGATGAAAGGCGGTGCTGGTGGGTAGCAAGCGCAAAGTGCTCGCCCTTTGTGGTGGTGTCGGGGGTGCTAAATTAGCGCTTGGCCTAAGCCATGTACTGGGTGACGATGAGTTGTGTATCGTGGTCAATACCGGCGATGATTTCACGCATCTCGGTCTGCGTATCTGCCCCGATATCGACACCGTCACCTACACGCTGGCGGGCTGTGTCAATACCGAAACCGGCTGGGGCAGGGCGGAGGAAACCGGCGCATTTATGGCCTCGCTCAAAACGCTGGGTGGGGAAGACTGGTTTTACCTCGGTGATAAAGACCTCGCCATGCATGTCGAACGCACTCAGCGTTTAGCAGCGGGTGAAAATCTTGGCGATGTAACGCAGGCTTTGAGCCGCAAGCTCGG
>JBFHDT010000104.1:0-7116 GCA_041584575.1 Porticoccaceae bacterium | reverse complement strand
GACCTTGAGTGACAGCGTGAGCGCACCTTTTAGGGCTTGTGTTACCTGTGTGGTTTTTAAATTCCCGGCTATTTGACCTTGACCTTGAATCATCGCTTGCGAGGGCAATCGGGCTTGCCATTGAATATCCAGATCATGGCGGTAGTATTTGGTGGGTCGCAAGGTGCCTTCGATGTGCATATTAAAATCGTCGTTTGCAATTGTGAGCTCCTCGATTCTGACTTTCCCGAGTAGAGCGGTTACCCTGAGTTTGGCCTGTCGTAATTTGAAACCGTTATCGCCTTGCTTCAGCGTGATGCCCTGAACCAGCACCTCATCCAGCGTTAGCCGCCAGGGCAAATGAATGTCTGGCAGGGAGATTGTTTTTCCGGGATCCCTTAATTGAGTGCCAGGCTCAGTGTTGTCGGAGGGAGGTAGTTGGATTTCAAGGGAATCAACGTTGAGGCGATAAATATGCACCTTGGTGCTCAATAAAGCAGCTGGCGACCAGTCCAGGTTGATTTGCTCGGCTTTCACGGAGCGCTTGTTGTGCGTGTACGCTAGGCCCTTAATAGAAAGAGGGCCGATCAATCGCCCCTCAATTTTTTTGACAGTAAGTTCAGCGGGCAAATGTGTTTTAGCCTGTTGATAGAGCCAGGCGAGGCCGCTCTGCGTCGTACTCAACCATAGTGCTAGGGTGATCGTCAGCAGTATTAGGGCAACAAGAAAGCGTCTGAGGAATTTCACAGATCGGGTTTCACAGGTCTGGCCCTATGCTGATGTGGAGTCGCAGGGGGTGGTTGTCGCGGCTCACGGCGGTCGCCAGATCAATGCGAACTGGGCCAACGGGAGAACGCCAGCGAATACCCAGGCCGGCGCCTCTTTCCAGCTTGTCGGCAAAGCTGTCCATGGCGTTACCGACATCGTAGAACGCGGCGCCAGCCCACTTATCATTAAGACTGTGTTCAAATTCAATACTGCCAACCATTAAATGATTGCCACCGATAACTTCACCTTTGCGATCTTTGGGGCCCAGAGACTGGTACGCAAAGCCACGCACACTTTGCGCACCACCCGCAAAAAAGCGCGCCGAAGAGGGCAGCTGGTGAAAATCGTCTGTCCAGGTGGTACCGATTCTGCCCCGAGTAATAAGACGGTTACGCTGACTGAGGCGATTAATGGCCTTGATGCCCCCGTGGAGTTGCAAAAAACTTACATCGGATAACAGGTCTTCGCGGGCGCCGCGTAGCCCGATATCGAAACGTATACCGTCAAAACTCGTGATGATGTTCTTTCCCCAGGAGCGACTCCAGTTAATGCCCGGCATCAACAAGGTTGATTCGCCGGTATCACTACCGACTACAAATTCTTCAACCTGATAATTGACGAAAAGGGATTCACGCCAAAGCCCGCGGCTGCGATTGAGATTGACGCCTATGGTGCGAACCGTACTATCGCTAACGTCGGTTTTTTCATTCACCTGGCCGATATTGTAGATGACTTGATCGGTACGGGGATTGAATACGGGCACCCGATAACTGGCGCTGAGGCTATAGCCAACTTCAGAAATTTTGGCCTCGCTATTAAAGCGGTGTCCATGGCGGTTTACACGGGGCATTTCCCAGTTGAAGCTGGTACGAGCACCGGTGTCAGTACCGTAACCGAGTCCCAGACTATAACGATGTGGTTTGCGCGGTGTTAACGCAACCGTAACCGGGATTTCAGCGACATCGGTTAGCGGTTGGCTCGGAGAGACCTCAACGGTCTGAAAGTAGTTGCTGTCATTGAGGGCCTGCTGTAAATCGATGAGCGCATCGTAGTGATAAGGTGAGCCCTGCGCGAAGGGAATGTAGCGTTGCAAAAATTGCGGTTCCAATAAATCCTGTGCTAACTGAACTGCGCCAAAGCGATAGCGGTGGCCGCCTTCATAGTGAAGGGTAATACGCGCTTCGTAGGCTTCCAGATCAATGGTCACAGAGTGTTGAGAAAAGCGGGCATCCACATAGCCGCGCTCGGCTGCGAGTCTGGCTAAATTAGTTTTGATACTTTCGTATTCAAGATGGTTGAATATATCGCCTTGATGCAGGGGGAGCTTTTCACTTAATTGTCGAAAGGCTGGGTCTGCAGCCATTTCCTCACTGATTGCGAAGTCAAATTTTCCGATAAGTAAAGGCGGGCCCTGATCAACGATATAGCTGGCCCGCCAATTATTGTCTGATGTCTGAATTAGTTCCGATTGAATAAGTGGTCGATAATAGCCGAAGGGGTGGAGGGCTCGGGTTATTTCTGTCGGCGCTTTTTTATGGAGCCGGCGTAGGCGGCCCTCACTCATTAAGGGGTGTTTTTTCTGTTGTTCAAGGCTTAGGAACAGGCGGATATTGTTCTCTAATGTGCCCTCGACGCCAGTGATATCAATAGCGATGTTCATTTGCGCGAGTAACATGGGCGAAAAAAAACCGATCGATAGCGCCAGCACGAGCCGCTGGGCTATGGGCATACAAGATCCCTGGGCCATGACATCAAGTGTTGTCTGAGGGCTCGTTATCGGTATTTTTAATAGGAAAGGGCTCCGTTACACTGCCGGTGTAGAGCGTGCGATGAGGGAATGGAATCTCAATGCCCTGCTCATCAAAAGCGATTTTTATTTCCTCATAAATACTGTTTTTCAGGTCGAGAAAATTTTCGCGCTTGGCCCATACTGAAAACTGAATATCCAAAGATGAATCGCCAAAACCCTGGAATATATAGCGCGGTTTGGGTTCTTCAAGGCTGAGTGGGTTTTTGTCGGCTACTTCCTCCAATACTGCTCTCACTTTTTTGAGATCCTCTTTGTAAGCGACGCCTACCAGTAAGTCTGCGCGACGAATGGGAAAGCGGGAAACAGTGGTGACTTCTGATTTAATCAGTGATTCGTTGGGTATACGCACAAATAAATTGTCGTAGGTACGCAATTTAACCGAAAGCGGGTCAATGGAAAGAACTTCTCCCATCGTAGTACCAACACGAATAGTGTCGCCGACAGTGAAGGGGCGCTCGGCAACTAGAAACAGACCGCTGATCAGGTTCGAGGCTGATGTTTGAGAAGCGAAGCCGATTGCGACGCTGAAAATGCCTGCCGCACCGAGCAGTACGCTGAGATTAAATCCCAGTTGGTGCAGAGCCGTAATTAAAAAAAGAATCAGAATAAGATAGTAACTGCCCCGTTTGAGTACCATGGCACGATGGGTATCTATCTTTTTACTGGCGACCCTTGAGATCCCGGAACTCGCTAATTTTGCTGTCACCAGACCGATGATGACGACAATAAAGGCCCGTGTTACCGCCCAGAGTTTTTCGCTGCTAAGGAAGCTAACTATCTCACTCCAATATTCGCTCATAACCATCTCCATCTCGAAATTAGCTAAATACCGCGTTAAAGGCTCGGATTAATACGCCAGTATTGGCTGTATTGCGAGGTTGACTTAATAGTTCTGGTGACTCTGCTTGTACGGGTGCCTTGTCATCGATTTTTAGCTCGGCCATATCGCCATCCTTACCTCGAATCAAAGTCACCTTGGGGGTCCACAATTGTCCGTCGGCACCGGCAAATACTGACAAGAGTGGCGCGGGTAAATTGAGTCGCTCTACGGTGAGTGTTGTGTCAGCCCGATTGCGAATGAGTACCGGTGTTATCGCTCGGTGCACGCGTTGTGGCAACTCTGCTAAATTGATTCGGCAGTGGGTGGAGGAGGCATAACAGAGTTCACCTTCGAGTGTGGAGGGGCCAAACCAGGTATCTGATGGGCGCTGGATGGGGATTTCTTCCAGTACGGTTACTGGTGAAGTTTCGAGCGCCAGTTCAAGCCACAATGGCAAACTGACGTAAAGAGTCACTTCCTCACCGGCAGTAAGGTTAAAAGGAACCCTTGGGCGGGAAATGATAGGACGATCAGCGAGTCGCGGAGTCAAGGTCAGTCGTTTTACCATCTTGCTGAAAATATAGCGTGAGCTGTTTTCCAGAGTTTCCGGTAGTTGATCGGCAAGTTGGAATTCCCAGGTACTGTCATCGCTATCAAAATCGGCGGTTCGCTGATGACCAATGTGCCGTTCACCCTCTAGACAGTGCACGATAAGTGTCAGCGGCCCAATACGCCACTGTAAACTTTGCTCATGGGGTAGCGTAAAACTGCCCCACCAGTGTGGCGGTTTGTCAAATTCTGTCGCCATGATTTTTCCTCTGGATTGGGTGCTGATGCTGTGTGATTAAAAAAGCTAAAAACCAAGGTTTGTTTTGTCTGTCAGGCTTGATTCAAATATTGGTCTTCATACTGAGTTTACTTGCCGCCTGCTTGCCCATGGCGCCAAGAATAACACTGGCAAGGAGATAGCCAACAACGTGAAGTGGGTTGAGTTTGCGTAGCAGTAGCCCGAGTAGCAAGTGGGTCAGAAAAGCACCAGCCAGATAGGGTCTTACCGGGTCTGAATGCATAGGTGGTTTTCCAGGCGGATGATAAGGCGCAAATGAGCCAGACGCGATTGGCACTTATTGGTTGTGAGCACTGCCCATGAAAGGCAGGCCATCAAGTTTCTTTAATTGGTGTGATACTCCCGGACGAGCTGGGATCGGTTTTTGCACCTAAGTGTTTAGGCCGTTGGAAACTGCTGGCACTGGCGACGCGTATTAAGCCGAGTGCTAAAAGTAAGGCACTGAGCGCAAACGTGTCCTGTGTGTCGAGCCGGTGGTGGAACAGCTCAATCATAATGTGGCGCAGTACAAATACGATGCCGGCATCGATGACGGGCGTTAGCCGTAAGCGGTGAGATGTAAAGTATTCGGCCAGCGAGCGAGATAATTCGATGAGGACGAATAGCGTCAGCACATCGGTGAAAATATTCAAATAGCTTCCGGTGATGCCGCCGGCTTGAATCAATGTGCCAACCTGGAAGAACAAACGGACCACGCCGATGATCATTATTAGCGTAATGAAGAGGAGAATAACCGCAAATATCAGGCCAGTGACCGAGTCGTAGAGTTGTTTAATCCTCTCTTGCAATAGTGAAGTATCTAGCTTGCTCATAAGTTCAAATGTCCAGTTCTGGTGGGCTACAGTGAGTGGATATACTATGCGTGCCGATTTGTTTTTAACAAGCCATTAGGCGGCGTTCAGTACTTAAAAATCTATTACTAAAGCACGAGGGGAGGGTGCCCTTAGGACTTTTTTCTAGTACTTCCCCAGCTAGAGTGATTGCCTGGTTAGCGAGAAAGCCCATTTATCGACGGATCATAATGCATTGGCGCTACCGACAGGAAAAAAAGTAAGACTCGCCAGCCATACTTCAGTAGCCATAACAAGGGTTAGCGCGTTAACCCAACTCGCCAGCCGTTCCCTGTAATAGGTTCTAGTGATTTATCACGGTGCAAAGATTTTTCAGTGTACTATCGACGAACAAGTGGCGGTGATAAGCGTTTTTTTTGTATGACCTTGAAGGTCATGTCCCCCCCAAAGAAAGCCCAATTGATAAGAAGAATTCGGTGGCGTTTATTCTCGCCAAGTACACTAATTAGCAGGGGATGATGTGCATGATTAAAACGCGGTTATTTTTATCTGGCGAGATACAGGTGGGTGGCGTGGAGCTGATCACTACCTGGCGCGATCAACCAGATTCCGTCATTTGGGTGGATTTGGTCGACAACCAACAAACCAACGAAGCCGAATTTTTAGAGCATGAATTTGGTATACATCCTCTTGCCATACAAGACGCCCAGCGCGATCGACACCCGCCGAAAATTGAGGCCTTTAGAGACTATACCTTTATCCTGTTAAAAGGCTTGTCCGCAGACTCCAAAGATATCGATTT
The DNA here is from genome assembly GCA_041584575.1 of Porticoccaceae bacterium. GTDB lineage: Bacteria > Pseudomonadota > Gammaproteobacteria > Pseudomonadales > Porticoccaceae > Reddybacter. Next base: position 1,299 of record JBFHDT010000104.1, on the reverse strand, counting down.
CGACACTATTCAGCTCGCCCTGTTTGTCGGAGAAAACTTTTTGATAACGCGCCATAGCGGTGCCTCAAAAAGTATAAACCGTCTGGAAGAGCACCTGGCGAACCAGAATGATTTGACTGAGTACAGCGACCTGTCCAAATTGGCACTGTTGTTGTGCCGTTTAGTCGTCGATCGATATTTGAATATTCTTCTCGCGCTTGAACCTCGGCTCGAAGAGCTGGAAGAGTTGATGCTAGATCATTCCGACGACACCATGCTGGCGGAATTGATAGGCTATAAAAGCGACCTGAAAAGACTGGGTCGTTTTGCTACTTATCACGAGCAGCTGTTCAGAAGCCTTCGGGATAAGACCTTTCCCGGCTTTAGCGATAGTGACCGCACCCATGAAGTTATCGATGTCTGGGAACATCAGGAACGGGCGTGTAGCCTTTCATTACTCTATTACGAAACGGCATCGGATCTGATCGACGGCTATATATCTATTGCTTCGCACAGGCTGAATCAGATTATGAAAATACTCACTATTATTACGGCCGTGTTTGTGCCGCTCAGTTTTCTTGCCGGTATCTACGGTATGAACTTTGAGAACATGCCAGAGCTTCATTCCAGATCCGGCTATTTTATTCTTTTGGGGGTGATGGCAACGATCGCGACGGCATTTTTATTCGCCTTCAGGAAAATGAAATGGTTATGATTTTACGCTGGTTGTGCTGCCTGGCACTGGTGGCGAGTCCGCTGGTTGTGGCTTTGGAAGAAGCGCCGCCAGCGCCTGACGTCCATGCTCTTGATGCGGGCTGGTGGGTTTATTTTGAGCCTACAAAGCCTCTCAGTAAAAGTGATTTGAGGGCGCGTATAGCAAAAACCCGGGATTCTTTTGAACAATTAATATTGGGGGTAAATGATAAGCAAGGCAAAAGCCTTTCACTCTTCATTCAGCAAGTCAATGAGAGGCTCGAACGCTTTGCCAATCTTAGAGATTTAGCGGTCACGCCTCCCCCCATCCCGCTGCCGTCAGAGCAATATTCACTGGCCGGTGCCGTGGAGCGTTTTATGCTGTGGCGAAATTTACAGCGCGCGTTTGAACTGGAGCGCAGCGACCTCGAATGGCAACAAACCCAGCTTGCTACCGGCCGTAAGCGTCAGGCAAAACGCCGTGGCGAGTATCTCAACCTTCGGGAGACGGATCCACAGCGTTTACCACAAGGGATTCAGTTAATGGCCAGTCGAGTCAATTTGGAACTGGCCGCGTTACAGAATAAGCAACAAGCCACGAAGCTAAAAACGGTCGAAGATCAGCTT
>JBFHDT010000103.1:0-7123 GCA_041584575.1 Porticoccaceae bacterium | reverse complement strand
TTTTTCGGCGAGGGTGCTTGACAGGGCTTGCCCAGTGGCGTCGGTACTGTGGAGAATACGCCGATGGCTGTGGCCACCTTCCTGCGTTAAGTGGTAGCCATCATTTTGCTCATTGCGACTAAATTTCATGCCGTTGTTGATAAGCCATTGCATTGCCTCTGGCCCCTGCTCCGCAGTTTGGCGTACCACATCTTCGTGACACAGCCCCGCACCGGCGGTCAAGGTGTCGGCAACGTGAGCATCGACACTATCGTCCTCGCTGAATACAGCCGCGATACCGCCCTGTGCTAGCCAGGTCGAGCCAGTTTGCAGTTGGTCTTTACTCAACAGGGCAACCCGATGGTCGGGGGCGAGGTGGAGAGCAAGCGTCATGCCTGCAGCACCGCTGCCGATGATGAGAACTTCGTACTTATAGGTTTTTTTCACGTCAAGGTTTTCACTGAAGGTTTTTATGTATGAGGGGCTATTAAATTAAAGGTGATGCGCGCGGCGCTGCGGCGACTGTAAGACCGACATGATAGTATAGCGCCGGAAAAAAACCCACTGGGGGGATTGCGAGCTTGCAAGATGTGCTGCGAACCAAACGAACGACCCGTGGTCTGCAAGAGGGCAAGAAAAATGTGTAACCAGCTGGAGAGAGAATGACCGCCAACAATGAGACAGCTACCGATAAGCAGCTAGTCGCCCGTGTGCAAAAGGGTGACAAACGCGCTTTCGATTTGTTGGTCATTAAATATCAGCACAAAGTGGCAGCCATCGTAAGTCGCTACATCTACGATCGCGAAGAAGTCAAAGATATTGTGCAGGAAGCTTTTATTAAAGCTTATCGTGCCATCGGTACTTTCCGTGGTGACAGCCAATTTTATACCTGGCTTTACCGTATCGCTGTTAATACAGCAAAAAATTTTTTGGTGTCTCGCAGTCGCCGCCCCCCGGCGAGCGATCTTGAAGTTGCTGATGCAGAATATTTTAGCGGTGCTGATAAGCTCCATGATGTGGCCTCACCTGAGAATTTGGCTTTTCGTGATGAGCTACAGGCGGTAGTCGATAATGCCATTCAATCTTTGCCAGAGGATTTGCGCACAGCAGTAAGTCTGCGGGAGCTGGACGGCCTGAGTTACGAAGATATCGCCAGCGTCATGGACTGCCCGGTGGGAACAGTTCGTTCGCGCATTTTCAGGGCACGGGAGGCCATTGACAAGCAGGTGAAAGCGCTGGTTGATGGTCGACTATGAGCGCAAAAAAACAGGAAAAAAGGATGAAGGAAAATATAGAAGGGTGTTGCCAATTTTCGGGAACCTTTTTACTCGATGCCAGTCTGATTAGCTGCACTTGATCACTCGCTGTGCGAATGACAGCTTAAAAGCTTGTGATTTTGTCGATAATTAGTCGCATAATAATGGAATAGTCATTGGAAGGTATGGTCCTATGAGTGAGCAAGTAGATAGTAAAATACGTGAGACGCTATCGGCCTTGATGGATGATGAGGCTTCTGAGCTTGAACTTCACCGTGCGATGCGCGAAGCGGGGGAGGGCGAATCTTTCAATGCGACCTGGTCCCGCTACCATCTTGCTGCAAGCGCCATGCGAAAAGAATTGCCACTGGACTTTTTCGACTCCTCGGCTGAATTGCGGGCGGCCATTAATATGGCGCTGATCAGCGAGCCCGCACCACAGCGCAGACCACAGTGGCCTCAATCTTTGGGGCGGGTTGCGATTGCGGCGAGTGTGGCAGTGCTGGCTATTTTCGGTGCTCAGCAATATAAGGTCTTTGAACCGTCGTCATCAATGTCTCTCGCAGTCCAGAGCGAAACACAAGGACCGCTTCAAGCAAGGGCTGATGAAGTCGAGCCCAAAGGCCCTCAGTTTCAGCTGCCCTCTGGTTTTGAGGTGCCTCAGGCAACAGCCCGCACTGTCAGCACGGGTTCTTATAATAGTAATAAGAGTTTTTCGAACCCCGTCCGCGCTGAAATGCAGCAGAGCGCTAAGCAACTTGAGATGGATCGGCAAATACAGGCCTATATGCAAGGCTTAATGTCTCAGCAGGCAACGCATAATTATCAGCAATCAAATTCAATTTTTGTTCCCACCCAACATGCACCTCAGCATACTATTGAGCCTTAGTGACTGTAAAACTGTCCCTCCGGACAATGGGCTTTTAGACCAAAAGAAGTTTCTATTGCCGCTCGTTCGTGATTACTTTATCGGTATGCGTTGTGATTGAGGAAAGCGTAAAAATTCTTGACATTGAAAACAATCAATTGTGGGTTGAGGGCATTCAGCGCTCGGCCTGTGATACCTGTTCTGCTCAACAGGGCTGTGGCCAAAGCCTGTTGGCAAAATGGGCTGCTCAGCCAGTGCGCTTGCAAATCCCGCTCGATGGCCGAGATGCTAATTCTTTTGAAATTGGACAAAGTGTCACCATTGGTATTGCCGAGCATGTCATGGTGCGGGGATCGCTGCTGATTTACCTATTGCCTTTGATTTTTCTCTTGTTAGGGATTTGGGCGGGTGACCGCGCTTTCGATCATGAGCTGGTGGCAATGATTTGCGGTTTTTTTGCATTGCTTGGGGGTAGCTTTCTTACTGGAAAGTTAGCTAATGACGCAGCCCATGGTTCGAAATTACAGGCTCATTTGCTGGATAGGTGATTTCTAAAGGCTGTATTTTGTCAGCTCAGTTATAGTTGACGCTGTATAAAGACTTAAAGCTAAAGAGGGACTGTTGATGATGAAGCGAGCGCCTTTCGCATTTGTTTGTTTGTTGGTTGGGGCCTTGAGTGCCCATGCCCAGCTACCTGAATTTACGCAATTAATTGAAGAAAACTCGAAGGCGGTTGTGAAAATCACGGCCCTTGAAGGCAATTCTAGTCGTCGTCGAGAAGCGGTCCCTCAAGGTCAAATACCCGATGCCCTGCGGGATTTATTCAGTCAGCGACGCAACCCAGAACGCAAAGCCCGGTCCATGGGTTCGGGTTTTATTATTTCTACAGACGGTTACGTTCTCACCAATAACCACGTAGTCGGTAGTGCAAAACAAATTACCGTACGCTTGAACGATAGGCGAGAATACGACGCTGAAATCATTGGTCTCGACCCCAGGTCAGACCTTGCCTTGTTGAAGATTGACGAGAAAGGCTTGCCGGTCGTTCATTTTGGTCATCCTGATAAACTCAAGGTAGGCGAATGGGTGGTGGCAATTGGCTCACCTTTTGGTCTCGACTATTCTGCGAGCACGGGCATTGTCAGTGCTATTGGCCGCAGTATTCCCACAGCCCGAGGGGAGGATTACGTCCCTTTTATTCAAACTGATGTGGCGATCAATCCTGGAAACTCTGGGGGGCCTCTGTTTAATCTTGAGGGTGAAGTGGTGGGTATTAACTCGCAAATCTATACCCGTTCGGGAGGATCGATTGGTCTATCCTTTGCTATACCGGTCAGTGTGGCCCTTGAGGTGGTTTCTCAACTGAAAGAAAAGGGGCGTGTCGATAGAGGTTGGCTGGGTGTTTATATTCAGGATGTGGATAAAAATTTAGCGCAATCTCTGGGCCTGGAAAAACCACAGGGTGCATTACTCGCTCAACTTGAGCCTGATGCCCCGGCTGATAAAGCCGGTCTCAAAGCTGGCGATGTAGTAGTCAGTTTTCATGGCCAGTCGGTGGTCGACGCCAGTGATTTACCGCATATTGTTGGGCTTTTGTCGGCTGGTCAAGAAGTTGATGCCATTGTTATTCGCCGTGGTAAAGAGCGAACACTGAGCGTCGAAATTGGCGCACGCCCCGGTGATAGCACGGTAGCTGCGAGCGGTGGTGATATTCTTGGCCTCGAAGTTGCCGAACTCGATGGTGAGGCCTTGGAGAAGCGACGTTTATTAGGCGGTGTCTTGGTAGTCAAGGTTTACCCCAATTCAGCCGCTAGCGAAGCGGGCTTGCAGCCGGGTGACACTCTGGTGCAATTAGGCTATCAAACGCTTGACGATGTAGATGACTATGAGGAGATACTGGCGCAGTTGCCAACGGATACGCCAGTGGCGTTACGTTTTTTCCGTCGCGGTCGTTCAATCTTTCGCACCATTGAGATTAAATGATTGTGTGTAATCTTTTTTGAGCGTACCAGGTATTGCTTGTCGAATGAGTTTCATAGCTTACCGGGGCTAAATACGCTAGAATTCGCGTCGCTCAAATCCCCCTAAGCTATGGACCTTATAAGCCCAGTGTCAGACCTCAGTCATATTCGTAATTTCTCTATCATCGCCCATATCGATCATGGTAAATCCACCATTGCCGACCGCTTTATTCAGCATTGCGGGGGGCTGAGTGCGCGGGAAATGGATAGCCAGGTACTCGATTCGATGGATATCGAGCGCGAACGGGGCATTACCATCAAAGCGCAAAGCGTGACCCTTGGTTATACGGCCGCCGATGGGAAAACCTACCAGCTCAATTTTATTGATACACCGGGCCATGTCGACTTCAGTTACGAAGTGTCGCGCTCCCTTGCCGCCTGTGAGGGTGCATTGTTAGTCGTTGATGCCGCGCAGGGTGTTGAAGCCCAGTCAGTAGCCAACTGCTATACGGCTATAGCACAGGGCCTCGAAGTTATTCCGGTGTTGAATAAAATGGATTTGCCCCAGGCTGAGCCTGAACGGGTCTGTCAGGAAATTGAAGATATCATAGGTATTGATGCCTCTAATGCGGTGCTGTGTAGTGCTAAAAGTGGTCTTGGTATTGAAGATGTTCTGGAGCAGTTGGTGGCTGAAATACCCCCTCCAACCGGCGATATTGATGCCCCCTTGCAAGCACTGATTATTGACTCCTGGTTTGACACTTACCTCGGTGTTGTTTCCCTGGTTCGTGTGATGCAGGGCACCTTGACGCGTCGTGACAAGATCATCACCAAAAGCATAGGTAAAGCACATATTGCCGATAGCATTGGCGTATTTACACCCAAGCGCACAGAGACTGATGTGTTGCGGGCTGGCGAAGTGGGCTTTGTGGTAGCCGGTATTAAAGACATTCATGGCGCACCAGTTGGTGACACCATTACCCACTCTAGTACCCCAGAAGTCGAGTCGTTACCGGGATTTCAGAAGGTTAACCCCCAAGTTTATGCGGGTATGTTCCCGATTAACTCTGAAGACTTTGAAGATTTCCGCGAAGCACTGGCAAAACTCACACTCAATGACGCCTCGCTTTTCTATGAGCCTGAAAGTTCCGATGCACTCGGATTCGGGTTTCGCTGTGGCTTCCTCGGCATGCTGCACATGGAGATTATTCAGGAGCGGCTAGAGCGCGAATACAATCTCGACTTAATCAGTACTGCTCCAACTGTTGTCTACGAGGTGCTGCACACTAACGGCGAGTTACTTTATATATCAAACCCCTCCGACCTTCCCGATCCGGGCCGCATTGATGAAATGCGCGAACCCTTGTGTGAAGCCAATATTTTGGTACCCAAGGATTATGTTGGCAATGTCATTTCATTGTGTGTTGAAAAGCGTGGCATACAGAAAGACATGCAATTTACGGGGGATCAGGTTTCGCTGACCTACGAAATGCCCATGGCTGATGTGGTGATGGACTTTTTCGACCGTTTAAAATCTGTAAGTCGGGGTTTTGCCTCCCTCGATTACAATTTCAAACGCTTTCAGGTAGCGCCGTTGGTACGCCTCGATATTTTAATTAACGGCGATAAAGTTGATGCTCTGGCTTTGATTGTTCACCGCGATAACGCCCAGCAAAAAGGCCGTTTAATTACTGATAAAATGAAAGAGTTAGTGCCTCGACAGATGTTTGATGTGGCTATTCAAGCGGCCCTCGGCGGGCATATTATTGCGCGTAGCTCGGTCAAAGCACTGCGTAAAAATGTGACGGCAAAGTGTTATGGCGGTGATGTTTCACGCAAGAAAAAACTACTGGCAAAACAAAAAGCCGGTAAAAAACGCATGAAGCAGGTGGGGTCCGTGGAAATCCCCCAGGAAGCTTTCCTCGCTGTACTTAAAACGGATAATTAATAATGGATTTCGATTTTCCACTGATTTTAGTTGTACTTACCGCGTTTGCTGGTTTTATGTGGCTCGCTGATCGATTCTTTCTGTCGAAGCAACGTGAAGCTGATGCCGCCCCACCCTGGTATATTGAATCGACGGCACCGTTTTTCCCCGTGTTACTTGTCGTTTTAGTGCTACGTTCTTTTATCGTTGAACCCTTCCAAATTCCCTCCGGCTCGATGATTCCCACCCTGAAAATTGGCGACTTTATTCTAGTTAATAAGTTTGCCTACGGTCTGCGTTTGCCGGTGAGTGGAACCAAGGTGGTTTCGTTGGGTGAGCCCGAGCGCGGCGATGTGATGGTCTTTTTTCCACCCAATGATAAGCGTTATTTTATTAAAAGGGTTATTGGTTTGCCGGGTGATGAGATACGTATTGTTAATAATGTACTATTTGTAAATGGCGAAAAAATGCCGCAGTCGACACTGGAGAAAGCGGAGCCTTATTTTGTCGAGAAAAGCCATGATGAGTCCCGTTCAGCCAGCAATGCACAGGTGATGATGGAAAATCTAGTCGGCGTTGACCACCTGATTCGTAAGCACCAAACGCCAGGGCGATACGGTCGTAATTTCAGCGCGATAGTGCCGAAAGGGCATTATTTTATGATGGGCGATAATCGCGACAACAGTAGTGATAGTCGCGTTTGGGGACCCGTGCCAGAAGAAAATGTTGTTGGTAAGGCCTTTGCCGTATGGATGCATTGGGATAAAGTGCTTAGCATACCCAGTTTTGATACAGTGGGCACAATACGTTAAGACGGGCGGGGAAGATAATGAAGCAGCATAAACAGCGGGGTTTATCGGCAATAGGCATTTTATTAGTTTTGGCCATTGCCGGGTTTTTCTTAACCATTGCAACCACGATTGGCCCTCTTTATCTTGATAACTCTTTCGTTAATGCAACACTGCAGTCTCTGTCTAGCGAGCCCATTCATAAACTCAGTGACGCTCAAATACGCAGACGCTTGCAAGACTCTTTTACTATCAATAACGTGCGTGATGTTAATGCTAAAGACACAGTGATCGAACGTAAAAAAACAGCGACCATTGTGAGTCTTGATTACGAACGTCGTGTT
>JBFHDT010000102.1:0-7150 GCA_041584575.1 Porticoccaceae bacterium | reverse complement strand
TTGTCCACGCACCTTCAATACCACTTGTTACCGTGTCACGTCCAATACCACGTGTTGTTTTGTTGTTCCAGCCTAAGCCCTGCTCGTCTACATCAGCCGCTTCAGGTTCCGCGCCCAACAAGGCTGCATCACCGTTCCCATGGGTTTTACCAACGGTATGACCACCGGCTGTTAGGGCAACTGTTTCCTCGTCATTCATTGCCATCCGCTCGAAAGTAACACGTACATCGTGTGCAGTTTTTAACGGGTCAGGTTTGCCATCGACACCTTCAGGATTAACATAGATTAAGCCCATCATAACTGCGGCTAATGGGTTTTCTAAATCTCGTTCACCTGAATATCGGCTATTTTCGTTGTCACTAGGAGCAAGCCACTCTTTTTCTGACCCCCAATAGGTATCTTTTTCTGGGTGCCAGATATCTTCACGGCCAAAGGCGAAACCAAAGGTTTTTAGGCCCATCGATTCATAAGCAATAGTGCCAGCGTAAGTGATTAAATCCGCCCAGCTTAATTTGTTACCGTATTTCTTTTTGATGGGCCAAAGCAGACGCCGCGCTTTATCTAAATTAACGTTATCTGGCCAAGAGTTGATCGGTGCAAAACGTTGATTACCGGTGCCAGCACCACCACGACCATCAGCTATTCTATATGTACCAGCTGCGTGCCATGACATGCGGATCATCAATCCACCATAATGCCCCCAGTCGGCCGGCCACCATTCTTGGCTATCGGTCATTAACGCTAGCATGTCTTGTTTAAGTGCAGCGAAGTCAAGAGTTTTTACTTCGTGAGCATAATCAAAACTCTCGTCTAGCGGGTTCGTTTTGCTGTCATGCTGATGCAATATGTCCAGATTAAGGGCATTAGGCCACCATTTCATATTGGATGTGCTGACTTCTGTTGCACCACCGTGCATGACAGGACATTTATTCTCTGACATAAAGCATTCCTCAAGTTATTGGTTAGGCGTTACAACGTTAATAGCTAGTGTAGCCAAGCATCTTGAATAGCTGCGAATTTACCGGAGGCCGTTTTATCTAAGTCATGCAAAACTGCCCGCCCCGGGTTGATGATAATACATCTTTTCAAATTCAACGGAGGGTATATCGCCAATAGATCGGAGTAACTTGCGGTGATTAAACGAATTTGTCATCAAGGCCTCGCCAAGGTCCGTCTTTTATAGATAACTTCTGCCTTCTAAGCCATTGATTGTCTCCGCCAGAACGTTATACCCAAAGCACTATCCAGTGTGCGCTGCAAAGGGCTTTACGGTGGTGAGTTGGTTAGGCGATGTAACCCTGCAAGTTAACAACAGCGGGGTACCACATTCACAGGTATTAGTCGTGACGGTGCTACTCACTAGTAATGTCTTCGATTATACGGTAAGTTTCTTTCTCAACTTTTATTCAATTGAGCTATTTCTGGCACGAAAGCCCTTTAAAAAGTTTCACCATTGATGGCTCAAGTAACCAACATCTGGACAGGAGACTCTTATGGACGTTGGCATTCACATGCTCTTCCAAAACCCCGGCAATATGACGGACCTCGCCGTTTACGACGCGGAATTAGAAATTGCCAAGTTGGCTGAACCCTTAGGCTTTGATTCACTATGGTGTGTTGAGCATCATTTCACCGACTACACTATGTGCCCCGATGTCACTCAGTTTCTTAGCTATATGGCTGGGCAAACCAGCAAAATTAAGCTCGGCACGGGTGCTGTCATCCTGCCCTGGCACGATCCACTTCGCGTCGCCGAAGAAATTGCACTACTCGATTACTACTCTAAAGGCCGCACCATCTTCGGCATGGGCCGTGGCTTAGCGCGCATTGAATACGATAATTTCCGCCTAGATATGAGCAAGAGTCGGGTGCAGTTTGACGAAAGTGCGGAAATGATTATCAATGCCCTAAAAACTGGTTTTGCCGAATACGATGGCGAAGTCATTAAACAGCCTCGCGTTGAGATTCGTCCACGCCCACCTTATAGCTTCGACGGCCGTATTCACTCGGTTGCTATGTCACCTGACTCCATCGACGCTGGCGCCAACATGGGCACCACCATTATGCTGTTTATGCAGAAGCCTCTGGAAACCATGGCCGTTGAGGTCAACCGTTATCGCGACCTTTTCAAAGAAAAACACAACGCGACAGCGCCCCCTGTCATGTGCATCGATTTCGTTGTCTGTGATGAGAATGCCGAGCGCGCTGAAGAAATGGCCCGCAAATACGCCGCTGACTACTTCCACACGGCTGCTAACCACTACGAAATGGCCGGTGATCACTTTGATGGCACCAGCGGCTACAACTCTTATGCCGAAGCTTCGAAAGTGATAAACGATGTGGGTGTCGATGCCGTCGCTCAGGCCTTCGTCGACTTTCAAATTTGGGGTACGCCTGAACAGATCATTGAAAAAGCCGAGGCCCGTAAGAAAACGCTAGGGGACTTTAAAATGAGTGGCTGCTTTAGCTTCGCTGGTATGCCCTACGACTACGCCACTAAAAGTATGAGCTTGTTCGCAGAGAAGTGCATACCCGAGTTGCACAAACTGTAACGCGTTTTATACAGCCCTTTCTTGCGAGAATAAAAAATGCCGAGTCATCAGCCACTCGGCATTTTTTTCTTTAAGAATGACAAGGACTTAAGCAGGTTTTGTCATGACATTGTCACCCAATGGCAGGTTGAATAAATTAACACAATTAAGACCCAGAATCCGTTCTTTTACCTCTTGCGTCACACACGCCGCATGCTTATCGACTAAGCCCATTGAATGGGGCCATGTTGAATCGCTGTGGGGAAAATCGTTGGCCCAGAGTAAACGTTCATCGTTCATGCGATGCGAGCAACCGAAGGCCTCCCAGTCGTCCTGAAAGGTGAGCCAAACGTTTTCGCGGATATATTCACTCGGCAGGCGTGGTAGTAGGGGGCCGCTTTTTCCGTGGCCGTGGCGAGTCATGGCGTGATCCATACGGGCCATGTAGTGGGGCAGCCAACCGGCATCGCCCTCGGCACCGACAAAGCGCAGCTTGGGGTGGCGCTCAAACACACCGCCCAGCGTAAACAGCCCTATTAAATCCTGAATAGCACGGATCAGCTTCATAAAACCATTGAGCTTGTGACCACGGAATTGGCTGATACTGGCCGCACTTTCTTTAGAGGTGAGAATATGGAAGCAGAGAGGCAGGTCGAGATCGACGGCACACTCCCAGAGGGCATCGTACATAGGATGGTCGTAGTCTTCTTCAATGGGCGTGCCGGGCATCATCACGCCGACAAAGCCGGCGGCTTTAATACGACGAAAATCTTCAATGGCTGAATCGACGCTGAGAATAGCGGTTTGACCAAGGCCAAACAGGCGGTCGGGCACTTCGCCACAATAGGTCTCTAACCAGCGGTTGTAGGAGCGAAATAGGGCGTCTTTATAGAGAGGGTCTTTGGCATTACACAAAACCATACCCACAGAAGCGTAAATAATTTCAGCATCAACACCGTCCCGTTGTTGGTCGGCGGCACGGTATTTGGGATCCCAGCCACTTTTGTGCATATCGTAAAAACGACGGTGGGGGCCTTCTTTCGGCATGACTTCGTCGGGAATACCAGCGGCCGACATCAAGCCTAAGTCGAGTGGGCGCTTGATACCTTCCCACAAATAGCCATCACCACCCTTACCGTCGTCGACGATGCGTGGCACACGGTCACGGTATTTGGGATCAATATGTTGAGAGTAAGCCTCGGGGGGTTCGACAATATGTGAATCTGCTGAAACGATAGGCGATTTCATGTGGGACAACCTCAATTTATAGAATGAATTATTGATTTATTTTTTCTATATTGATCAGTTGAAAGGATAGCGACAACGATTGCAAGTCAATTAGAGTAAGCACTGCCAGTGCTTTGGTTTCGGTTGGTTCGGGATTTTATTAAAAACCCCGCCGCTGTTATGACTAGCGGTGGGGTTTGTGTACGAGCAAACATTGAGGCTCAGTACTAAGTCGTTTTCTGCTGAATAAACGCACCAATGCGCTCAATTGCCTCGCGACCCTCTGGCACCATGGGTGCGAATAAATGCCAGACATGAACCATGTCGGGCCAAATTTCCAGCGTAGTGTCAACACCAACGGCTTCAGCACTGGCGGCAACACGTGTGGCATCATCGAGCAGGGTCTCCAGATCACCGACCTGTATCAGCAACGGTGGCAGGCCCGTAAAATCCGCATACAGCGGCGAGGCTGTTGCTTGCTTCGGATCACCACCACCCATATAGATTTTGCCCATACCCAATAAACCCCCGGGCTCTACCATGGGGTCGAGGTCAACCTTGGTTTTCATCGATTCCCCTGTGCCTTCCATGTCGGTCCAGGGTGAAATGGGGATGGCAGCAGCAGGCAGAGTCTCACCGGCATCGCGTAGCGCAATAAGAGTGGCAAGCGTTAAACCACCGCCGGCTGAGTCACCGGCAATGGTGATTTTATTGGCGGCAATGCCCTTGTTAAGCAGCCAGCGATAAGCCCTGGTGGCGTCATCTACAGCCGCAGGGTAGATATGCTCAGGGGCCAGTCGGTAGTCGAGAGACAACACCCGGCAGTTAGCGGCTTTCGATAGGGCAGCGGTCAAACCTCGGTGCGTGGCCGTTGAGCCAATAACATAACCCCCACCGTGTAGGTATAAAAGCACGCGGTCAGTATCGACATTGGGCGCATCGAGCCACTCGCCCGGCGTGCCATCAACATCGACGGCAGTAACCGTGACATCGCTGGGCGGAGTGGAAAAACTCGCCGTGGCCGTGACAAAATTAGCACGCATTTTGTCAACTTTGTCTTTCATCATCTCGTAATTTGAGGGACCGGGGTAATTCTTCCACAGTAACTCAAGTAGTTTTTTGCTCTCTGGGCTGGCCACTGGCATGCTTCCTTTTAAGTTTAAAATTATTGGGAAATTTTGGTTGAGGAAAACTAAAACACTATGGGCAGTTTTACCAGTATTTAATCAAGGCATGATCCCGACAATTCGAAATGAGCGTCGAAATGGGAATTGAGATTTGAATCGGGGTGTGGGTATTATCGGTCTAGGAAAGCCCTTTTAATAACCGCGTAACGATCAACCTTTTGATGGACTGGTGAAAACTCATGGATTACATCGGGCTGTATCCAATAAGCCTGCTAGTGAAATGATATGAAGGCATCTGCCGAAATATCAGACATACCTGCACCGCTGATAAAGCACTGTTTACGCATTTTAGTGACAAAACTTTCTGCTCCGCAAAGAAAGACCCGGTAGCCTTTCAAGTCCGGGTAATTATTGCGACAAAAGCTATAAAGATCACCTTCAAGAGCTGTTGATGAATTGAATGGGGCAATAGCTCGGTCGGCGGACTGGGCAATAAACTGCAGAGTCAATTGCTCATAATTCTTAGCTAAATCCACCAGCGCTTGCTGTAGATAAAAGTTAGAGGCTTTTGCAGCGCCCACTATCAGGGTAATAGGCCCGCTGTGCCCCTTGTATAAAGCATCTTTTAATATACCCATAAGCGGTGCGAGTCCAACGCCAATACCCACCAGCAATAACGGCTGATCGGGCCTTGCGGTGTAGAAACACTGCCCCAGAGGGCCTTGAAGACCAATAGTGTCGCCGACTTTTAACTTATTACACAGCGCCGGCGAAAAAGCGCCATCAGGCACATGTTTAATATGGAATTCGAGGAAATCATCTTCTCCCGGGACACTGGCCAGTGAGTAACTGCGGGCAAGTTCTTCACCTTGCCAAAGCGTTACGTATTGGCCCGCGCGGTAGTCGAGGTCGGCCTCAACTCGTAACCTCAATACACTTTCGTTTAACCAATCCTTGGCCAGTATTATGCCCTGGGTCTGCTGGCTGGCAGCAGACAATCGGCTAATTGTAACTGGGCGATCCGGTTTACATTGGCAGCTTAAAACGTAACTTAATGCCTTTTGGGGAGCCGAGAGTCCCTTTTGACAAACACTGCTCGGCTCCCCATCTGACATCACCACCACGCAGGCTTGGCAGACACCCACGCGGCAGCCACTGGGAATACTGTGACCGGTGCGTGTCAGACCCTCGAGTAATGATTCACCTTCAGCTAAGACAATGGTTTCGTTTTCAAAGGTGACCAGTGCCTGGGGTTTTTCGGCTACGCCATTATTACCTGCTGCTTTATTTGACACGGTAGTTCTAACGCTAACGATTTAAAACGTCGTCTTTAACCGAACCGAGAATGCCTACAATCTGGCCGATGTTTTCCTGAGGCACGTTAAGCTCTTCAAGGGTGGCAACTAGATCTTCCGCTACAGCATCGAAATGGCCATCATCGAGGGTCATCGTTTTGTGTGCCTCGCGAAGGTCTTTTCCGCTGTAGTTATTCGGTCCTCCGAATGCCATGGTCAGAAAAGCCTTCTGTTTAGCATGTTGAGCCTCCATATCAGTAGTATCGAAAAACTCACTAACTCGATCATCGGCCAGTACTTTGCGGTAAAAAATATCGACTGCGGCATCTACCGCAGCTTCACCGCCAATATCTTCAAATAGCGACATAATTATTTCCTCATCATATTGTTAATACGTCATTTTTGTTTGGGTCGGCATTATTGCCATTGCCAGCCGTATTACAGTGGTACTCGAATGATTACACCACCCATCACCTCTCCCAATTTGAAATCTGTTTTCGGGGAGTCTTTGTGGTTATTGTGGCAGGTCGTACAAGCGGGAGAGACGGCGATATCAGGATAAACGGCGGTATAGTAGGTTTTATCGCCCAGTTTTTCTTCACCGTAAAAATTCATGCCGGGATTGGCCGCGATAAATTCTAGCCCCTCCTTCTCCATATCTGTTTTAGGCGCATTTTGTGCGTTAATAGGCCATATAGACTGCAGCGAATAGGTGAACTCACTGGTCACTTCTGCAACTTTTTCAGAACCCATGCGAAACATCTGCGCTGGTAAAGGCGCACCCTTATCGAGATCTTTCCAATGCTCAGCGGGTATAATCGAGTCCGCTCCATTGGGCCCCAGTCGTTGCACGATCAGCTTGGTATAGTTGGCTCGGTCGGCATTCATCACTGCAAATAGCGAGTCGGTATAGAGCTTTGGTGCGATACCGGCTTCCTTTTCACCACATGCGCTGAGGCCCACAACACTT
>JBFHDT010000101.1:0-7160 GCA_041584575.1 Porticoccaceae bacterium | reverse complement strand
TAGTTTTCCGCCGCTCCTGCCGTGAAGGTGTTTGTGGCTCTGATGGCGTCAATATGAATGGCAAGAACGGCTTGGCCTGTGTAACACCACTGTCTGAGTGTGTAAAAAACAACACGCTGATTCTACGCCCTCTGCCTGGACTACCCGTGATTCGCGACCTGGTTATCGACATGGCGCAGTTCTACGCTCAGTACGAAAAAGTACAGCCCTATCTGATCAACGATACTCCAGCACCGGCGATTGAACGCTTGCAGTCACCTGAAGAACGGGAAAAACTCGATGGGTTATACGAGTGTATACTTTGTGCCTGTTGTTCAACTAGCTGTCCATCATTCTGGTGGAATCCGGACAAGTTTATTGGCCCTGCGGGTTTGTTACAGGCTTACCGCTTTTTAGCGGATACACGTGACACAGCGACAGAAGATCGTCTGTCAAAACTCGATGATCCTTTTTCAGTGTTCCGTTGTCACGGCATTCAAAACTGTGTTGCTGTTTGTCCCAAGGGGCTTAACCCAACACAGGCGATTGGGCATATTCGCAGTATGTTGCTTAGCAGCGGGACCTAGATAATCTCGCTGAGTACAGCAGGGGGAACTTGAATGTCCCTCTGTTTAAGCCCTCAATTCGGTAATTACTAAGTCAGGACTAGAAAGATGCAAGACAGCATCATGGAGCAGTTTCTCAGTTCGTCCCACTTCTCAGGGGGCAATGCAGCCTATATTGAAGAGCTGTACGAAATCTATTTACACAACCCCAATGGCGTGCCGGAAGAATGGCGTGCCTTTTTTGACTCTCTCCCGCATATCAATGGCTTTGTCGGAGCTGACTCCTCCCACGCTACCATTCAGGCCCACTTCGAGCTGCTTGGACGCAAACGCTCTCGACCTTTACCCGCTCCGGGTTCTGGTGGTATCAATGTTGAGCACGAGCGTAAACAAGTCAAAGTACTGCAGCTCATTGCCTCTTACCGGGAACGTGGTCACCAGAAGGCCAATCTTGATCCTCTCGGTTTGATGGAAAGGGAAGACGTTCCCGATTTAAAACTTGGTTTCCACGGTTTAACCGACGCTGATCTTGATACGACCTATCAAACAGGACCTCTTTACATTGGCAAAGAAGAAGCGTCTCTGCGGGAAATTATCGAACACATGGACGCGACCTACTGTGGGCAAGTTGGTCCTGAATTTATGCATATTACCTCGCTGGAGGAAAAGCAATGGCTGCAACAACGCTTTGAGTCGGTACAGTCGCGCCCGACTTATGGCAATGAAGCACGTATTAGCTTGTTACAACGTCTGACTGCAGCGGAAGGCTTGGAGAAACATCTCGATTCAAAATACCCAGGGACTAAGCGTTTTGGTCTTGAGGGTGCTGAAAGCATGATTCCCATGCTCGACGGTTTAATTCAGCGCGCCGGAGAATACGGTGCGCGAGAGATCGTTCTCGGTATGGCCCACCGCGGCCGCTTGAATGTGCTAGTTAATGTGTTGGGTAAAAACCCCGCAGAATTATTTGAGGAATTCGAAGGCAAAAAGCTTCTTAATACCTCGGGGGATGTGAAATACCACCAAGGCTTTTCATCTAATGTCATGACGCCAGGTGGCGAACTTCATTTAGCACTCGGTTTCAATCCGTCTCACCTTGAAATTTCTGCTCCGGTTATTGAAGGATCAACACGCGCTCGTCAGGACAGGCGTGGCGATACCGAAGGCACGCGAGTGGTACCCATTATTATTCATGGTGACGCCGCATTTGCTGGCCAGGGTGTGGTGATGGAAACATTCCAGATGTCGCAAACCCGCGGTTATAAAACCGGTGGCACAGTGCACCTGGTACTAAACAACCAGGTGGGTTTTACCATAAGTCGTCGTGAGGATGCGCGCTCTACGGAATATTGCACAGACATCGCTAAAATGGTGCAAGCGCCAATTTTTCACGTTAACGGTGATGATCCTGATGCGGTTATGTTCGCCACTTTACTGGCAATGGATTACCGCTATCAGTTCGGTAAAGATGTAGTGATTGACTTGGTTTGTTATCGTCGCAGCGGCCATAATGAAACGGATGAGCCCTCGGGAACTCAGCCCTTGATGTACGAAAAAATTCGTCAACACAAAACCACCCGCACACTCTATGCTGAAACTCTTGCCGCTGAAGCGCTAATCTCGGTAGAAGCATCGAAGGCAATGCTCGACGATTATCGTGACAGGCTCGACCGGGGTGAACACGTTGCCAGCAATCTGGTTTCAGAGCCGAATGAAGACTTGTTTGTCGACTGGGCACCTTATTTGGGGCATGACTGGGATGCCGAGGGTGATACCTCTATTGACCTATCTCTTTTGCGGCAAGTAGCGGAAAAGGCGAATCACATACCAGAAGGGATTGTGGTTCAGAGACAGGTGCAAAAAATTTACGACGATCGTCGTAAAATGGCTGGTGGTGCTCTACCCTTGAACTGGGGAATGGCTGAAATCCTCGCCTATGGCACACTGTTGGAGCAGGGCTACAGCATACGTATGACGGGGCAAGACTCCGGTCGGGGCACTTTTTCTCATCGTCATGCAGTGGCGCACAATCAAAAAGACGGCGAAGCCTACACACCCTTGCTGCACATTAAAGAAGACCAGCCCCTCTTTGCTTTGTACGATTCTTATCTGTCTGAGGAGGCGGTGCTAGCCTTCGAATACGGCTACAGCACTGGTACACCACATGGTTTGGTAATCTGGGAAGCACAGTTTGGTGATTTTGCCAACGGCGCCCAGGTGGTGATCGATCAATTTATTACCAGTGGTGAACAAAAGTGGGGGCGTTTGAGTGGCCTTACTATGTTGTTGCCCCACGGTTATGAAGGTCAAGGGCCAGAGCACTCGTCGGCCCGGCTTGAGCGCTTTTTGCAACTAGCCGCCGAGCACAATATTCAAATTTGTAATCCGACCACGCCCGCACAGCTCTTTCATATGCTGCGCCGCCAGGCCATCCGGCCGATGCGCAAGCCGTTAATCGTGATGAGTCCGAAGTGGATTTTGCGCCATAAGCTGGCAACCTCTTCACTAGAGGATTTGTCGGAAGGTGAGTTCAAATCTATTATTCCAGACGATCTCGACCAGAAGAAGGTTAAACGTGTCGTTCTGTGTAGTGGTAAGGTTTATTACCATTTATTGGAAGAACGTGAACTGCGCGAGCAAGATGATGTGGCTCTGATACGTATAGAGCAGCTTTACCCCTTTGATGAAAAGGCGCTAACCACCGTTTTGAAGGGCTACAAAAATCTGCAGGATATTATGTGGTGTCAGGAAGAGCCGCTGAACCAGGGTTTATGGTTTAACGGCCAGCACCATATTCGCAAATCGATACACGCTAGTAAGAGCCCTCATTATTTACGCTACGTTGGCCGACCCGCACGGGCTGCGCCGGCCGGGGGGTATATGTCTACGCATTTAGAAGAGCAAAAGAAATTCGTCAACGAGGCCCTGGATCTTAACTTTTAAGGCTGTGTTGACAGTTTAAAGTGATCCGATTCAATCAGGAAGGAAGATAGCCGATGCTAATCGATATTAAGGTCCCAGCTTTTCCCGAGTCCGTTCAGGAAGGTGAGGTCGCAACCTGGCATAAGCAGGTTGGCGACAGTGTGCAGCGGGACGATTTATTGGTGGATGTAGAAACCGATAAAGTTGTACTGGAAGTTGTAGCCGCCCAGAGCGGAGTGCTGGTAGAAATTCTCAAAGAAGAAGGTGCTATCTTGCTCAGTGGTGAGATTATGGCACGTCTAGATAGCAGTGCTACAGGTGGATCAGAGGCGGGCAGTTCGCAAGCTGGTGGTGCCGAACAAGCTGATGCAGCGGAAACGACAGCCGAGGGCGATGCGGCCCCGGCCAGTCCCGCAGCACGAAAACTAGCCGATGAAAAAGGCATTGATCTCGCCGCCGTTGCTGGTAGCGGTAAAGACGGGCGGATTACTAAAGAAGACATCGTTAATTATGTACCCGCGCCAGTGACTCCCTCAGCGCCGTCAACGCCTGTTGCCAGCCCAACACCTGCAGCGCCAGTAGCCTCCACCGATAGTGGCTTAACGCTTAATGCGGGTGAACGCGTTGAAAAGCGGGTACCGATGACCCGTATGCGTGCCCGCATCGCCGAACGCCTACTTGACGTTACGCAAACCACGGCCATGCTGACTACCTTTAATGAAGTGGATATGCATCGCATTATGGACTTGCGCAGTCAGTTTAAAGACCAGTTTTCTTCGGTACACAACGGGACGCGACTCGGCTTTATGGGCTTTTTCGTACGTGCTGCTGTCGAGGCTCTGAAACGTTTCCCTCTCGTAAACGCCTCCCTCGATGGTTCGGATATTGTTTATCACGGTTATCAAGATATTGGCGTCGCCGTTTCCAGTGACCGTGGTCTTGTAGTACCCGTGTTGCGTGATGTTGATCAAATGAGCATTGCTGAAATTGAGAACAAAATAGCCGAGTATGGTGGCAAGGCGCGTGATGGTAAGCTGAGCATTGATGAGATCACCGGCGGTACTTTCACCATTACCAATGGTGGGGTGTTTGGCTCTCTCGTTTCAACGCCAATTTTAAATCCGCCACAGGCGGCCATACTCGGTATGCACACCATTAAAGAACGACCTATTGCTGAAGACGGCAAAGTAGTGATTCGGCCGATGATGAATTTGGCTTTGTCTTACGACCATCGCATTATTGATGGCCGCGACGCGGTGCTCTTTTTGGTGGCCATCAAAGATATGATTGAGAATCCAGCAAAGATTCTACTTGAAATATAGTAGCTAATTTATTGATAAATAAAGGTTATCCCCATGTCTGATAAATATGATGTTGTAGTCATCGGTTCCGGTCCAGCAGGATATGTGTGCGCTATTCGCGCTGCCCAGCTGGGCTTGAAGACCGCCTGCATTGAGAAGTATCAAGCAGAAGACGGCTCGGGCGTTAACGGCGGCACCTGCCTCAATGAGGGCTGTATTCCCTCCAAAGCTTTACTCGATAGCTCGATGAAATATCACGAAACGCAGTGCGAACTTGAAAGCCACGGCATTAGCGTTAAAGGTGTGACTGTCGATGTTGAGCAGATGATCGCGCGCAAAAATGACATTGTGAAAAAATTGACCGGGGGTATCTCGTCGCTGTTTAAAGCTAATGGCGTCACCTCGCTGTATGGAACCGGCAAACTGCTGGCGGGGAAAAAGGTTGAGTACACCGACCTGGATGGCAAAGTTTCAGTCATTGACACAGAGAATGTGGTTCTGGCGACCGGCTCGAAGGCAATTGATATTCCCGTTGCACCGCTCAACGGTGAAACTATTATCGATTCCAAAGCGGCCCTCGATATGGTTAAAGTGCCAAAACGCTTGGGCATTATCGGCGCTGGCGTCATCGGCCTTGAACTGGGTAGTGTCTGGAATCGTCTCGGTTCAGAAGTGGTGCTACTCGAAGCGCTTGATGTTTTCCTCGCTATGATGGACAAGCAAGTCGCCCGTGATGCCGCTAAGATCTTCGCCAAGCAGGGCCTTGATGTGCGTATGGGCAGCCGTGTGACGGGTAGTGACGTTAAACGCAATAAAGTCCATGTGACTTATCAAACGGCGGATGGTGAAGAGCATCAGGAAGTGTTCGATAAGCTCATTGTTTGCGTCGGTCGCAGCCCCTTCACTGAAAATCTGCTCGAAGAAGATAGCGGCGTTAACCTCGATGAGCGTGGCTCTATCTATGTTGATGAGCACTGTGCCACCAATGCACCCGGTGTGTGGGCAGTAGGTGATCTGGTGCGCGGTCCGATGCTGGCCCATAAGGGATCGGAAGAGGGCGTGATGGTCGCCGAGCGTATTGCCGGGCAAAAAACCCAGGTCAATTACGATATTATTCCCAATGTCATTTACACCCATCCCGAGATCGCCTCGGTGGGTTTGACTGAGCAGGAGATCAAACAGTCGGGTGAAGATTACAATGTCGGCATGTTTCCCTTTGCGGCCAGTGGCCGTGCACTGGCCGCCGATGATACAGACGGCCTGGTAAAGATTCTCGCCGATGGAGAGACCGACCGTATCCTGGGATGCCATGTTATTGGTCCGTCAGCGGCCGAATTGGTGCAACAGGTAGCGGTGGCAATGGAGTTCGGTTCAACAGCCGAAGACCTTGGTTTAATGGTTTTTGCGCATCCAACCATGTCAGAAGCTGTCCACGAGGCTGCCTTGGCGGTTAACGGACATGCTATCCACGTCGCCAATCGACGTAAGCGCAAGCAAAAATAGTAATTGAGCTTTGCGCACAGGAAATAGGATCGTTTCTGTGCAATGGCTTTTCGTTTTTTTTCTCGTCAACGAGTTGGGACTACAACATGAATTTACATGAATACCAGGGCAAACAACTGTTTGCCGAATACGGCTTGCCCGTATCCAAAGGCATCGCTGCCGCGACGGCTGAAGAAGCGGTAGCTGCGGCCGATAAAATTGGCGGTGACAAGTGGGTGGTGAAAGCCCAGGTCCACGCAGGTGGTCGCGGTAAAGCTGGCGGTGTTAAATTGGTTACCACTAAGGAAGAAATCAAAGCGTTTGCTGAGCAGTGGCTGGGTAAAAATTTGGTGACGTACCAAACTGACGCCAACGGCCAGCCCGTAAGTCGTATCTTGGTTGAGACCTGCACAGAAATTGCCGACGAACTCTACCTCGGTGCTGTTGTCGACCGTTCTACACGTCGTATTGTGTTTATGGCCTCAACCGAGGGCGGCGTTGAGATTGAGACCGTCGCCGAAGAGACGCCGGAGAAAATCCTTAAAGCTGAAATTGACCCATTAACGGGTGCCCAACCTTATCAGGGCCGTGAGCTGGCTTTCGCCCTCGGTTTGAAGGGCCCACAAATTGGCCAATTCACTAAAATTTTCCTCGGCCTGGCCAAGTTGTTTGAAGAAAAGGACCTGGCCCTGCTGGAAATTAATCCATTGGTGATTACCGATGAAGGCAACCTGCATTGTCTCGATGCCAAAATCGTTATCGACAGTAACGCCATGTACCGCCATCCCGAGCTGAAAGAATTCCATGACCCCAGCCAGGAAGATGCGCGTGAAGCTCAAGCTGCTGCCTGGGAGCTGAACTACGTTGCTCTCGACGGTACAATCGGCTGTATGGTAAATGGTGCTGGTCT
>JBFHDT010000100.1:0-7242 GCA_041584575.1 Porticoccaceae bacterium | reverse complement strand
GTAAAATGGTTTAACGCTGATAAAGGTTACGGTTTTATCGAGCAAGAGAACGGCCCCGATGTTTTTGTTCATTTTCGCTCTATTGTTGGCGAAGGTTTTAAATCGCTCAATGAAGGCCAGCGAGTTGAATTTGATGTAACTCAGGGTCAGAAGGGGCCGCAGGCGGAGAATGTAACGCCGCTATAGTTATTCAAGGGTTCCAACAGGAGCTCTCTTGATGAGGCTGCTATTCGGGTCATGCTGTTAACGCTGGCCCGAATTTTATATTAACTCCCAGGCCTGTTGTTTTTAAAGTATTCGCCCAGTAGACGGTATTCGCTGTCTCTAGGGCTTTTTGCGCGCCATAAAAGTCCAATTTCACGCCATACTCCCTTCTCTGAGAACTCTTTTGTCGAGATGTTTTTTGTGCCCGACAATATACCCTCGTTAATTGCCATTTCTGGCAGCAATGAAACGCCCACGCCATTGGCAACCATGGGCACGATGGTGTGCAGGCTTGTTGCCTCGAAGGCGAGTGATAGCTGGCTACTCTGCAGTTTACAGGCTTCTAGTGCGTGGTCACGCAGGCAATGGCCGTGTTCGAGTAAGAGAATATCTTGGCCTTGAAGGTCGCGGGTTCTGAGTTGTTTTACATCTGCAATTGGGTGCCCAGTGGGGTAGGCAAGCACAAAGGGGTCGTAAAATAAATGATAGCTGGTGGTGTTGTTGACGGGATAGGGCAGGGCCATTAATAGTAGATCTAGCTCGCCCTGCAACAGTAAGTTGGCCAGGTTTTCTGACAAATCTTCGCGGATAAGTAATCGTAGCTCTGGGAAATCCTGGTGCAGGCTGGGGAGAACTCTGGGTAGAATGAAAGGTGCTATTGTGGGAATAATGCCAATGCGAACGGAGTTGCTGAGAGGCGCTTGAGCCTTGACCGCGTCTTCCTTCAGGGCCTCGATATCACTCAGAATATGTTGCGAACGAGCAACAATTTTTTGACCAATGTCGGTGATTAATACCTGCTTATTGCTGCGTTCTAGAAGGGCGGCGCCGAGTGCGTGTTCAAGTTCATTAATGCCTGCACTAAGGGTTGATTGGGTGACAAAACAGGCTTTTGCCGCCTTGCCAAAGTGTAGGCTTTGGGCGACTGCGCAGAGGTAGCGAAGTTGTTTTAAAGTAGGTTGTGGTGCCATTGAAAAAAGCGATTGGTTGCCATCAAAAAATTAATTTTACCGATTGTAGGTTAGATGGATATTGTTCCGCAAGATCATTAAAGAGCTGGTATGCTCATAGAGCTACACAAAAGCTTTATCTCTCGAATAACAACTGAAAGGAGAATGTTGATGTCACTTAAAGACACGCAAACCGAACAAAATTTAAAAGATGCCTTTGCGGGTGAATCTCAGGCTAATCGTCGTTATTTGTACTTCGCCGCCAAAGCGGATGTTGAAGGCTACAACGACGTTGCAACTGTGTTTCGTTCTACCGCAGAAGGTGAAACTGGACATGCTCACGGCCACCTTGAATACCTCGAAGAAACCGGTGATCCCGCTACAGGCCTGCCTATTGGTTCTACCTCAGACAACCTGAAAGCTGCCGTTGCTGGTGAGACTCACGAGTACACCGATATGTACCCCGGTATGACCAAAACGGCTCGCGAAGAAGGCTTTGATGAGATTGCCGACTGGTTTGAGACGCTGGGTAAAGCGGAGCGTAGTCACGCCAACCGTTTCCAGAAAGCTCTCGACAACCTCGACGATTAAGATCAGCTTGAGATTAGCTAGAGCTTCTACACTAGCTGGTTTTTAACGGATCGATTGCAGGGCTTTGGTTTGAAATCAAGGCCCTGTATTTTTTATGGCACTGATTTATAGCAAGATTTGGGTGCAATGTTGTCGCGCCATTATGTTGTGACTTTATACAGGGGAAGAAAATGCGAGAAGGTAGTCTAGAAGCACCAACGAGACATCCACTCGACTGGCAATCAGAGTCTTTTTGGGACAAGCAAGATCTCGAGGCCGAGCTTGAACGAGTCTACGATATTTGCCACGGCTGCCGTCGTTGTGTGAGCTTATGTGATTCTTTCCCAACATTGTTTGACCTGGTTGATGAATCGGAAACCCTTGAGGTCGATGGCATTGATAAGGGCGATTACAATAAAGTGGTCGATCAGTGCTTTATGTGTGATATGTGCTACATGAGCAAATGCCCCTACGTACCGCCCCACGAGTGGAATATTGACTTTCCCCATTTGATGCTGCGTGCTAAAGCTAATAAATTCAAAGAGGAGGGGGCCTCTTTCCGTGACAAAACACTAACGAGCACTGATACCGTAGGTAAACTCGCCACCATTCCACTAGTAGACATTACGGTTAACGCTCTTAATAGTAATCAACTATTTAGAAAAGCATTCCAGTCGGCGATGGGTGTGCACAAAGACGCACCGGTCCCACGTTACCACAGCAGAACGTTGCGTAAATCGGTAAAAAACCTCGGGGACACCATCACCCCAAAAGCCGTTGGCGAGACCACGGGCAAAGTGGCTTTGTACGCCACCTGCTACGGTAACTATAACAGTCCAGAGTTGGGTGAAGATTTTTATCGCGTATTCCAACATAACAATATTCATATTGAACTGGTTCCTAAAGAGCAGTGTTGTGGCATGCCGAAACTCGAGCTGGGTGATCTCGACGCCGTAGCTCGTGCTAAAGAAGCGAATATTCCGGTGCTAGCCAAGCTGGTTGATGAAGGTTTTGATCTGATTGCCCCGGTGCCGTCCTGTGTATTGATGTATAAGCAGGAGCTACCTTTAATGTTCCCTGATGATGCAGATGTAAAAAAGGTGAAAGACGCTTTTTATGATCCTTTTGAGTATCTTCATTTACGCCATAAAAAGGGCGAGTTCAATACTGAATTTACGCGCAGTCTGGATAATATTAGCTATCACGTGGCCTGTCATTTGCGAGTGCAAAATATTGGCATGAAAACCCGCGACATTCTTGCACTGGTGCCCGATACCACGGTTCACCCCCAGCAGCGTTGCTCCGGTCATGATGGCACCTACGCGGTGAAAGAAGAAACTTATGATAAGGCGGTAAAAATTGCTCGCCCAGTGGTACGTAAAGTTAACACGCTGAAGTCAGAGCACTTATCCAGCGACTGCCCGATGGCGGCGACACATATTGCCGATTTGGCTGAAACCGGTGAAAAACCCGAACACCCCATGACATTGTTACGCATGGCTTACGGTATTTAGGAGTAAAGAGTGAAGAAATTAAGCAGGCAAGATTTATGGTCGCTGGAAGAGTATTCCGAGCGCCGGGCTCAGTTTCGCAATGAGGTGATGGCCCACAAAAAGAGTCGTCAGGTGGCCCTGGGTGATCATGCCCGCCTTTATTTTGAAGACCCAATAACTATCCGTTATCAAATTCAAGAGATGTTGCGTATTGAAAAAATCTTTGATGCCCCTGCGATTCAGGAAGAGCTGGATGCCTACAACCCACTGATTGGTGACGGCAGCAACTGGAAGGCGACTTTCATGCTCGAATATGCAAACCCAGATGAGCGCGCTGTTGAGCTAACGCGCCTGCTGGGCATAGAAGATAAAGTCTGGGTGCAGGTGGGTGATTTCGCGAAAGTTTATGCCATTGCCGATGAAGATATGGACAGAGAGAACGATGTTAAAACTTCTGCCGTACATTTTATGCGCTTTGAGTTGAGCGTAGCTATGGTTGTTGAACTAAAGGCAGGGGCATCATTGCAGATGGGTATTGACCACGCCAACTATCCCTTGCCTGCTATCACGGTAACGCCCCAAGTTAGTCAGTCTTTAACGGCTGATCTCGACGATATTTCAATCAACTAACTAATTCTTTCTCCCATGCCCTTTCGAGCCAGGGCATGGGATACTTGCCTTTCATCGTTACTGTCTGCACCTTAACCCTCGTTTTACAGCCTGCTCTCTGAGTCGCTATACCAGCACAACACTCTGTCATAAATACGCTCATATACATAAGATTTTTGTCTATGGCTTTAGCATCCCATCCACGGCAATCTTCTTATTCCTCATCTACACTGATTAAAACGTTGTTTAATTAATGTCAATTTCCAGGTTTCGAACAACAAAGAGGAAGGAGAAATGGATCGATATTTCTTTATCAGTGGTGATCTCGACGATATGGGTAGGGTTGAAAAGGAACTTGAAAATGCGGGTGTAACCACTGCGCAGATACATGTTCTTAGCCAGGACGATGAGGCTCTGGCACGTTGTGACTTGCACGAAGTGCATGCCTTCATGAAGACGGATGTTGTGCGTTCAGGTTTACGGGGTGCCATTATTGGCATTGTTGCGGCAATATCGGTGCTGCTCTTCGCGCATTACTCCTCGGCAACTGAAAGCGTTGGTTGGTTACCCTTTGTATTTTTGTCCATTGTGGTTTTAGGCTTCTGCACCTGGGAGGGTGGTTTCTTTGGTTTTCAGGTGCCTAATGCCCAGTTCAAGCAGTTTGAAGAGGTGTTAGCCCAAGGTTGGCACGTGTTTTTTGTTGATGTTAATGATCGACAATTACCTGTGTTACAGGATGTGACCGATCGCCATCGAAGTTTAAAGCCTGCTGGAGTCGGTAGCTCTTCACCCCATTGGATTATTGATTGGCAGAATAAATTTCAAAAGTTTGTGCATTGGGCGCCCTGAAGAAGTGCAATATCGGTACATGGGGTTAACATTAAGGGTGGCTTTTAGCGACCCTTTTTTTATTTAGATCGTCTAATGTTATTGGTCGATCAATAAGAAGATGCGTGCCCATGAAGAGGCACGCCCATTGTGACTATGATTGCTCAATAGGCACTGTGTTGAGTGAGTCTTGGCTCGATTACCGCAACCTATAACTACGCAAGTCGTGTTGTGGTCACAGGATGCACGGCAATACACTGATAATGACGAGCAGAGATAGGGGTGATGACTGGTCCAAAAGTAGGTGGTAAAGCGGTTGTTGAGCCAAACTGGCAGGCTTGGGCGTAAATACGGGTGTCATTAGTGTGTTGATAGAAACGGAGTCTAAAACCCAAAGCCCCCCCCTTAGTATCCATTGACCTGGAAGGCTTCAATCATTTTTCACATGCGTTGGTCCGGCCCTTGCTAGCTCTGACACTTGAGAAGCTATTTTCCCATACCAATAAGCAGTTCGCGGCAAGCCTGGTCTATTCACCGCCTTGATTTTTTGTTATGACCTCGGCCTACATAAGGCAGCTAACCTTGTCATGATTAGGCGAGGCTTTATGGCTACTTTGCTGGTGGTCGTTACGATGTCTACGATGACAATATGGCCACTCCGTGTTAGATTGGCTGGCGGCCAATGGGGCCGATTGAATGGGTTTGAAATCACTATTTAGGAGTATTTTATGGGACGGGTTCAAGGCAAAGTTTGTTTGGTAACAGGTGGTGCGGCTGGCATGGGTCGTGAGCATGTTTTACTGTTGGCAGAAGAAGGTGCCCATATTGTGTTGACCGACCTCAATGAAGAGGCAGGGCAGGCTACTACAGCTGAAGTTAAGGCCATGGGCGGTGAAGCGATTTTTATTAAGCACGATGTCGCCTCGGAAGATGACTGGCTGATGGTTATTAAAACTGCTGTCGAAACTTTTGGAAAGGTTGATGTTTTGGTGAACAATGCGGGTGTTCTTGCTCTTAAGAGTATCCAGGAAACCACTGGTGCCGATTGGGATTTTGTCAATAGCATCAACACCAAAGGCTCATTTTTTGGTGTCAAACATGTGCTATCCGCGATGGAAAAGGCCGGTGGTGGATCCATTATTAATATTTCATCGATTTATGGCATTGCCGGTGCGCCTAATGCTTCGGCCTATCAAGCGTCAAAAGGTGCGGTACGTACCTTTACTAAATCAGCTGCGGTTGAATATGCATCCTACAATATCCGTGTGAATTCGGTTCACCCAGGGGTGATTGCCACTGCTATGACAGCGGAAATCACGGCTGATCCAGCAGCGACAGATGCAATGCTAGGTGGTGCAATAATTCGTCGCCCAGCAGAGCCCAAAGAAGTCTCATGGGGTGTGCTGTTTCTGGCAAGCGACGAGTCATCTTATATGACGGGGTCTGAGTTGGTCATTGATGGCGGATATACGGCAACCTAGCTCGAATTGTTGGGCACCGATAGTGCGCCAGTTTTTCTGCTGCACTATCGGTAGACCTTGGCTGTGGGTTTTACAATGAGTGGGTAGGCGTTGATTGATCCGACTTGATTGGGTGCCCTATATTTTACGGATCAAAGATAACAGGCCCCACTAGACAATGATGACATAGCTGTGATGAGCGCAAAAAACAATCAGTTTTTTTCACGGGCCAAGGTAAAAGTCTTAGTGGCCTTTCTTGTTTATTTAAAAGACAAGTATAAGCGTGATGGCTGCCAGGAAAGTGCAGCGGCGCTGACCTATATGACACTTTTCGCCGTCGTCCCTCTGATGACAATGATGTACAGTATGTTTGCCATTATTCCAGCTTTTCAAGGTTTTGGTGCTCAGGTAGAGCAGTTAATATTTGAGAATTTGGTGCCTACTAGCGGTGCTGAAGTACAGGGCTATTTACGCGAATTTTCTGTTCAGGCGCGCCAGTTAAGCGCTCTTGGTGGGTTTATTCTGATTGTTACCTCGTATCTGATGCTGTCGAATATTGAAAAAACTTTCAACCGTATTTGGCAGACGGCCGGTGGCAGACAGGGATTGAGTAGTTTTCTTCTCTACTGGGGTGTGTTGAGCTTTGGCCCTTTGCTGATAGGCATTGGTTTGCTAATGCACACTTACTTGCTGTCGTTTCAATTGTTCGTTGATGAGTACGATAAATTTCAATTGAGCGCAGCTCTACTTCAGTATCTGCCCTGGCTTATGACCTGGTCTGGCTTTACCTTGTTGTTCGTTGCTATGCCAAACTGTCGTGTTACGTTTCGCTATGCGCTGTTGGGCGGCTTGTTAACGACATTGTTTTTCCAAGTTGCCAAGGGGCTCTTTGGATTACTTGTAGCGAATTCAAATTACCATACCATTTATGGTGCTTTTGCCATGGTGCCGATGTTTTTACTCTGGGTTTATTTGTGCTGGGTGATCGTGTTAGCTGGAGCTGAGCTAATCCGTTCACTCGAAACATTTAATCAGAGCTATCGGCCCTGCTATTTCCCAGACTTGATTGCGGTGTTAATTATTTGTGCGCAGTGTTTAGACTTCCAGCGCCGTGGAGAGGCCATCACT